>CAXTDP010000777.1:0-3058 GCA_964242295.1 uncultured Acetobacteraceae bacterium
GTGGCCCGTCTAGACATGCCCCGACCCGCACGCCGCCGCGCCGCCCGCCTGCCCGTCCCGGCGGCGCCCGCACCGGAGCCAAGGACGCCCGACATGACCCGGATCAGCCCCACCATCCCCGCCCCCGCGTTGACCCCGGACAGCCCCGACCGCTTCATCAACCGCGAGCTGTCCTGGCTCGACTTCAACCACCGGGTCGTCGAGGAGGCGGAGAACCGCCGGCATCCGCTGCTGGAACGCCTGCGCTTCGTGTCCATCAGCGCGTCGAACCTGGACGAGTTCTTCGAGGTGCGCGTCGCCGGGCTGATCGGCCAGGCCAAGGCGGGCGTCACGGCGCTGAGCGCCGACGGCCGCACCCCGGCGCAGCAGCTCGGCGAGGTGCAGCCCCGCGCCCAGGCGCTGATCGCCAAGCAGCAGCAGGCTTGGCTGGAGCTGCGCGGCCAACTGCAGGATGCCGGGATCGAGCTGTGCGACGCCGCCGCCCTGCCGGCCGAGGACCACGCGTGGCTCGACGCCTGGTTCATGGAGCGGGTGTTCCCCGTGCTGACGCCGCTGGCCATCGACCCGGCGCATCCGTTCCCGTTCATCCCCAACATGGGGCTGGTCAAGGTCCTCAAGCTGCACCGCGCCAGCGACAACCACAGCATGAGTGCCCTGATCCCGCTGCCCAGCCAGATCGAGCGCTTCATCCGGCTTCCCGCCCGTCCCGGCACCGAGCCGCGCATCCGCTTCGTGCTGCTGGAGGACCTGGTCAGCCTGTTCCTGGGCCGCCTGTTCCCCGGTTTCGGCACCGTCGCCAAGGGCATGTTCCGGCTGATCCGCGACACCGGCGTCGAGTTCGAGGAGGAGGCGGAGGACCTTGTCCGCTCCTATGAGACCGCGCTGAAGCGCCGGCGCCGGGGCGTGGCGATCCATCTGTCGGTGGATGCCGGGATGCCCTTGGACCTGCGCGCCCTGGTGGAGGACGAGCTGGACGTGGACCACCAGGGCGTCCCCGGCGAGGAGGTGATTGTGCAGCAGGGGCTGCTCGGCGCCGCCGACCTGAAGCAGATGATCGTGGACGACCGCCCGGACCTGCTGTTCCCGCCCTACACCCCGCGCTTCCCCGAGCGGATACGTGACTTCGCCGGCGACTGCTTCGCCGCCATACGCGCCAAGGACATTATCGTCCACCATCCCTTCGAGAGCTTCGACGTGGTGGTGCAGTTCCTGCGCCAGGCCGCGGCCGACCCCAACGTGGTCGCAGTCAAGCAGACGCTGTATCGCACCAGCCGGGACAGCCCGATCGTCAAGGCGCTGATCGAGGCCGCCGAGGCCGGCAAGTCGGTGACGGCGATGATCGAGCTGCGCGCCCGGTTCGACGAGGAGGCGAACATACGCCTGGCCCGCAGCATGGAGGCCGCCGGGGTGCAGGTCGTCTATGGCTTCATGGAGTTGAAGACCCACGCCAAGCTGTCCCTGGTGGTCCGGCGGGAGGGCGCCGCCATGCGCTCCTACGCGCATTTCGGCACCGGCAACTACCACCCGATCACCGCCCGCATCTACACGGACCTGAGCTTCTTCACCTCCGACCCCGACCTGTGCCGGGACAGCGCGCGGCTGTTCAACTACATGACCGGCTATGCCCAGCCCGAGCGGATGGACAGCCTGGCGTTCAGCCCGCTGACCACCCGCACCACGCTGGAGCGGCTGATCAACGCCGAGGTCGCCCACGCCCAGGCCGGGCGCCCCGCCGAGATCTGGCTCAAGATGAACAGCCTAGTGGACGACCGGCTGATCGACCGGCTGTATGACGCATCGCGCGCCGGGGTGAAGGTGATGTGCATCATCCGCGGCATCTGCTGCCTGCGGCCGGGAGTGCCCGGCATGTCGGACAACATCCGCGTCAAGAGCATCGTCGGACGCTTCCTGGAGCACGCCCGCATCTATGCGTTCGGCAACGGCCGCCGCCTGCCCAGCCACGACGCCGCGGTGTTCATCAGCAGCGCCGACTGGATGGCGCGCAACATGGAATGGCGGGTGGAAACGCTGGTGCCGATCCACAACCGCACCGTCCACGCCCAGGTGCTGGACCAGATCATGGTCGTGAACCTGCGCGACACGCTGCAATCCTGGGAGCTTGGCGCGGACGGCGCCTGGCGCCGGGTCGCCGCCGGCAACCGGCCGGTATCGGCGCACGACTACTTCATGACCAACCCGTCCCTGTCGGGACGGGGCAGCGCCCTGAACGGCGGGGCGCTGGCAGGGCATGGCCACCGCAGGCCCGACCGCATCAGCGAGGATTGACCAGCCCATGCCCGACACCCTGCCCCACCACGACCTGGCAGCAGGCGCCGCGTCGCGCTCGGCCATCGTGGACCTCGGCTCCAACTCCGTGCGCCTGGTGGTGTTCGAGGGGCTGGGGCGGAACCCCGTCGCGATCTTCAATGAAAAGGCGGTGCTGCGCCTGGGGCGCGGGCTGCAGACCACCGGACGGTTGAACGAGGCCGGGGTGGGCTTGGCGCTGCGTGTCATGGCCCGCTACAACGCCATCGCCCGCGCGATGGGCGCCGACCCGTTCGAGGTGCTGGCCACCGCCGCCGTGCGGGACGCTGCCAACGGGCCTGAGTTCGTGGCCAACCTGCAGGCCCGGATGCCCGGCGTCACCATACGCGTGCTGTCCGGCGAGGAGGAGGCCGCCTTGTCCTGCGCCGGCGTGCTGTGCGGCATCCCCGGCGCCGACGGCATCGTCGCCGACATCGGCGGCGGGTCGCTGGAGCTGGTGCGGATCGAGGGCGGTGAGGCCCGCAACGCCGCCAGCCTGGGCCTCGGCGTGATCCGCCTGTCCGACCGGGCGGAGGGCGACCTGGACCGTGCCCGCATGGTGGCGGAGGCCGACCTGTCCGGCGTCGGCTGGCTGGCGGACGGGGCGGGGCGGGACCTTTATCTCGTCGGCGGCGCCTGGCGCGCGCTGGCCCGGGTCCACATGCAGGCGGTCGGCTATCCCCTATCCATCGTGCATCACTACACGCTCGGCAATGACGCCGCGCGGGAGTTGGCGGCGTCGCTGATCGCCCCG
>CAXTDP010000778.1:0-3044 GCA_964242295.1 uncultured Acetobacteraceae bacterium
CCAGAACACCCGACCAGTGATATAGGACGCCTAAACGTCTAAATGAACAGTGTTGTCCCTAGACCCTAGGATTCCCGGACCTGACCATCCCATCACCATCGAAAAGAACCGGAACCGCGTCGTGGTGACGCTCGGCGGTCAGAAGCTGGCGCAGACAAGTCGTGCGCTGACACTGCGGGAAGCCAAGTATCCCGCTATTCACTACATCCCCCGTGCCGATGTTGACATGGCGCAGTTGGCCCGGACTGCGCATGCGACCTATTGCCCGTTCAAGGGGGACTGTTCCTATTACAACGT
Source organism: uncultured Acetobacteraceae bacterium (assembly GCA_964242295.1). Taxonomy (GTDB): domain Bacteria; phylum Pseudomonadota; class Alphaproteobacteria; order Acetobacterales; family Acetobacteraceae; genus DASWOJ01. Next base: position 298 of record CAXTDP010000778.1, read on the forward strand.
GCTCCGCGCAGGCGCGCACGGGGAGAACGCTGTCTGGACCTACGAGGCGCCCTTCCCTGCGGTGGAGGAAATCAGGAACCATCTGGCCTTCTATCCAGACCGGGTCGAGGTGACGGAAAGTCCCTGAGCCGCCAGCGGACATCGTCATTGACCGCCATATCCATGTCCGCTTCAGCGAGGGCTTGCTTGGAAGCAGACATGCCGCCCTCGGCCAGCTTGGGAGACGGGGTATCACGCCCCGGGTATGACCGCTCCGGGCCGAAACCTGTCAAACAGCAGCGCCCTCGGCATCACAAAGCGAGCGTCATGGCCCAGGACCCGGCACCTCACCCACCGCCGCCCCGATCACCGCAAGCGCCTGCACCAAGCAAGCGTCCACCGACCGCCCGGCCGTCTCGATGCGCGCCGGGGCACGGTCCCAAGCCTCGACCGCCCGGGCCGTCACGTCGCACCAGCGGGGCAGCCGCTGGCCGGGCCAATCGGCCAGGCGGTCCTCGACCCGGCGGCGATGCTCGGCAGGGTCCGAGCAAACCAGCTCCACCTCGGCAATCCCGCACCCAGCCCGCACCGCGGCATCGCGCAGGGCTTGGCGGGTGATGGCAAGGGGATTGACGCAATCGGTGACGACCATCAGCCCGAGCCGCAGGTTGTCCTCCGCCACGGCGTAGGCAGCCAGGTAGCCAGCCGGACCCGGGTCCATGCCCTCGGCACGCAACGCATGTTCGATGCTGTCAATCCGCAGGTGGACCGCCCGCAAGTGGCGGCACAAGGCCCGGGCCAGGGTGGTCTTCCCCGTGCCGGGCAGCCCCGACAGGCTGACCAGCACGGGCGCCATCACTTCGGCTGCCGCGCCACCGGCACCGCCACCTCGTTGCGCCGGAATGGCGGCAGGGTCCAGGGCGGGTCATAGAACCAGGTCACCGGCGGCCCGGACGGCGCCCAGGCGCTCGGAGCCAATAGCCCCAGCAGCCGTGCCCGCTGGCTGGCGATGGCGCCGTCGCTGGCGACACCGGAAAAGCGCAGCACGGCCACCGTCTCGCCGGGGACGGTCACGATATGCACCCGCGCGTCGCGTGGCGCCGGCGGATCGGCGAGATCGGCAGGCAGGTAGAACCGTATGGACCACCCCGCCCCGGCCGGCGCCTGCGCGACAGGAGCCGTCATCTCGATCCGTTGCCCGGCGCCGGCGTCCGCCTGGGCAACCGGCGCCGTCATCGCGATGCGGGACCCGCCGGCGTTGCCGCCGAAGATGTAGCCCGCGAGGCGCCGGAACCCCTCGCCCCGCGCCGCCTCCGCCGAGCCGGACACCACCGTCTCCGCCGCCAGCCGCGGCGCATAGGCGCGCAGCTCGGCGTCGCCTACCCGTTCGACCACGTCGTAGCGCGGCTCCTCCGTCCCCGCCCGTATGCCGACGACGGAGCAGGCGGACAGGAACAGGGTGCCGAGCAGGGACATGACGCCGATATGGCCCATCGCCTTATCCTTCCAACAGCCCGGCTTCCAGCAGCGGGGCTTCCAGCAGCCGGGCCACGACGGCGTCCGCCAGCTCCTCCGCCGTCCGTCCCGCAGTGACCAAACGCAGCTCAGGCGCGTCCGGCGGCTCATACGGCGCGCTGATGCCGGTGAAGTTGCGGATCAGCCCGGCGTCCGCCTTGGCATACAGCCCTTTCACGTCCCGCCGCCGGCACTCGTCGAGGCTGGTGTCCACGAACGCCTCCAGGAACTCCCCCTCCTCCACCAGCCCGCGCGCCATCGCCCGGTCGGCGCGGTAGGGAGAGATCAGCGACACCAGCACCACCAGCCCGGCATCCACCATCAGCGCCGCCACCTGGGCCACCCGCCGCACGTTCTCCACCCGGTCGGCCTCGGTAAAGCCCAAGTCGTGGTTCAGCCCGTGCCGCAGGTTGTCGCCGTCCAGCAAGTAGCTGTGCAGGCCCGCGGCAAGCAGCCGGGCCTCGACCAGGTTGGCGACCGTGGTTTTCCCGGCGCCGGACAGGCCGGTGAACCACACCACCGCCGGGCGCTGCCGCTTCTGCGCGGCACGGGCGGCCTTGTCCACCACCGTCGCCTGCCAATGCAGGTTGGCGGCGCGAGCCAGGGCATAGTCAATCATGCCCGCGCCCGCCGTCGCGTTGGTGGCGCGGTCAATCATCACGAAGCCGCCCAGGGCGCGGCTGTCCCGATACGGCGCATAGGCCACGGGGGATTGCAGCGCGATGTTCACCACCCCCAGATCATTCAGCCCAAGCTGCGCCGCGTCCAGCTTCGCCTGCGTGTTCACGTCAATTCGGTGGCGTATGCGCGTCACGCTGCCGGCCACCGTCGCGGCGCCGATGCGGAACAGGTAGCTGCGCCCGGTCAGCAGCGCCTGCGTGTCCGTCCAGATCAGGTGCGCCTGGAACTGGTCCGCCGTGGCGGGCGGCGCGTCCGGGTCGGCCAGCACGTCGCCGCGCGACACGTCCACGTCGTCCAGCACCAGGGTCACCGCATCACCCGGCCCGGCATCCCCCTGGTCCCGGCCGGACCCGATGATGCGCCGCACCCGGGACACCGTGTTGCGCCCGGCCGGCGCGACGGACGCTCTCGACGAGGAACGCTCGGTCCAGGCCGTGGTCTTCGAGCGCGGCGTTCGCAGCTTCATCATCATCACCGCGGCCCTGCTGCTCGGCTGGATCTTCGACGTCGATATCGTGTCGCTGACCATGCGTGACACGCTGGGCACGCGCGTGCTGCGCGGCCTGATCAGC
>CAXTDP010000779.1:0-3041 GCA_964242295.1 uncultured Acetobacteraceae bacterium
TGAAGCGGAGCCAGGGCCGGCCGGCGCAGGGCGGGCGGCAGTCGGGGCCACGGCGGGCGGCCTAACCTCCCTCCTGCCAAGGTTGGTTCCTTTCGCCTCGCCCGGATCGGCGGCGGATCAGTTAGGAGCTCCGGCGGCATCAGGTTTCAGCACGGCATATCTTGCGTAGGCTCTCGCTGCGGTGCGCTGCCCCGCCCTGCGGTGAGGCCGCCCCTCGCACCTGATCGAGCGGTCCAATCGCGGGTGGAAACGGTGAGCAGCCCCACACCTTATCCCCCCGCCCGCTCCACCTCCACGGTGACATGCGACAGCGCCGGAAACCGCCCCAGCAGCCCGCGATAGAACTCCGGCCCGCGCGCATGCGCCGTGGCAACGGACAGGATAGCGCCAAGGTGCCCCGGCCCCAGCCGCCACAGATGCAGGTCCGCCACCCGATCCCCCTCCGACTCCACCGCACGGCGCACGCCGTCCGCCAAGCGCCGGTCCGGCACCATGTCGAGCAGGATGGCCCCCGTGTCGCGCACCAGGCCCCAGGACCAGCTTGCGATCACGCAGGCCCCGACGATGCCAGCCAACGGGTCCATCCACAGCCAGCCAAAGGCGCGGGCGAGCAGCAGCCCGACGATGACCAGCACCGACACGGCGGCATCGGCCAGGACGTGGACCACCGCCGCCCGCATGTTGTTGTCCCGGTGCGCCGCCCCATGCTGGTCCGGGCCGTGCCCGCCGCCGCCATGCGCATGCTCCTCGAAAACGACGGCATAGTCTTGCTCGCCAACACGCACGTGCGCGGTGAAGGCATGCGGCTCGGGGATCGCCTCCACGCCTTCCAGCCAGCCGCCGCGGTCCCGCATGGCGAACACCTGGCGCGCGCCGTCCGGACGCACCGTTTCCACCGTGACCGCCGCGGCGCCGGCGACCCCGCCGGATTCGGGGCGCAACCGGAACACCGGGGGGACGCCGTCCTCGAACACCTGCAGCAGCAGCGCCCCGCCGGGCGCCCCGATGCGATGCCCGCCGCCATGACCATGCCCGCCATCGTCATGGCCATGCCCATGGTGGTGATCGTGCCCGCCCCCGCCCAGCAGCCACACGCTCGCGACGTTCACAAGGAGGCCCAGGACCGCGATGGGAATGGCCTCGGTGAACTGGATCGGCACCGGCGCAAACAAGCGCGACATCGCCTCATAGGCGATCAGCAGCGCGATCATCGCCAGCACGACCGCGCTCGTGAACCCGGCGAGGTCGCCCAGCTTGCCGGTGCCGAAGGTGAACCGCGGGTCATCCGCCAGCCGCCGGGCATAGGAGTAGGCCAGCGCCGCCAGCAGCAGCGCGCCCGCGTGCGTGCTCATATGCAGGCCGTCCGCCACCAGCGCGATGGAGCCGAACAGCAGGCCGCCCACGATCTCCAGCACCATCATGGCGCCGCAGAGCGCGATCACCCACCAGGTCCGCCGTTCCGCCTGCTCATGCCCGGCACCGAGGAAAACGTGGCTGTGCCCCAACGGGCTGCCGGAAGCGATGGCTGGGGCGCCGTCCATGTCAGGTCCTCACCGCAAATAAGCCCGCACGACATCCAGGAGCTGCCCGGCCGCGTCCGCATCCAGAGCGCCGGGATGGGCAACCTGATCCACTAAGTGCGTGCGGATGTGGTCCTCGACCACCTCGGCCATCAGCCCGGCCAGCGCGCCGCGCACCCCCGCGATAAGCTGCATGACCTGCTCGCAGCCGGACTCGGCCTCAAGCGCGCGCTCGATGGCCTCCATCTGGCCCTTCATGCGGCGCACGCGGGCCAACAGCTTCGCCTTCTCGCGGACGGTGTGCGTCATGGTCCCGACGTAGCATAGTCCAGGGGACTATCCTATCCCGTCCAGCACGACGCCAGCGGGCGGTTCGGCATCTGCCACAGGCCCACAAGCATCCTGACACCGGCCATCAATCGCCCAGCGCGCAGGCCAGGCCGCTGCCCAGCCCCGCCTCTGAACACGGGAACAGGTCCGCCCGGCGACGTCCGGCGCCGCCGGCACAAGACCGGGATCGCTGCCCATCAACGTGATGCCAGCCGCAGCAAGCCGGTTGCGGCAGGCATCTCCCATCCAGCCGCGCCGCGTTCGATCAGAACCTGGCCCATGCCGGGCACCCACCATCGCGTCAGGTCCATGAGACGGCCCTTCCCACCATGGGAAGGTAAGAGGTGCCGATACGTCCCTGCCGCGTGGCAGGCCCTGCGGCGTGCCGGACGGCATCACAGGTGGCCGCAGCAGCAGTCGCGCGCCCGATGACATATCCGGGATGAGGCGACAGGCCGCTTGACCTTCCCACGTTGGAGGGCTGCAACGATTGGCAGGATTCGGAGGCAGGAATGCAAAGGTTCGAGGTATCCGGCATGACATGCAGCCACTGCGTGCGGGCGGTGACAGAGGCGATCCACGGCGTGGACGCGGCGGCCCAGGTCGAGGTGGATTTGGGCGCCGGCCGCGTCACGGTGCGCGACGGGACGGCATCCCCTGGCCAGGTAGCCCAGGCGATTGAGGCCGAGGGCTACCCGGCACGGCCGCTGGCGGCCTAGCCGCCTCGGCCGCCGCACCGCAGCGATGTCCCGCAACCCACATCGGCGAGCCATGGGCCTGACCGCTTCCCGCCGGGTCATCTGGGCGCTGGTCCTGGTCCTGGTGTCCGCGCTGGCGACCCCAGCGTTCACCTGCAAGCCGAACCCCGGCGCCACCCCCGTCCAAGTTGCCCACGTACAGCACGTCCATGCGGGCCTTGTCCGCCGTGATCCCCACCCAGACCCGACCGGGCAATCGCGGCATTGCCCTGGCTGCCCGGCCACCACCGAGTGCGCCACCTCCTGCCCGGAGAAGGGCTTGCTGCCCCAGTCCCCAGTTCCGCGCAATGCGGCCCGGGCAGCAGGGACTGCCTTCGCCGAGCCATTCCCAGTCGGCGTCGTGCCTCCTGGCAACGTCAAGCCTCCGAGACCCGTCCTCTAGCAGCCTGTCGGACTTAGCGCGACGCGGATGCATGCTGTAGGATTGGTGGAT
>CAXTDP010000780.1:0-3031 GCA_964242295.1 uncultured Acetobacteraceae bacterium
GTAGGACGAGCACAACAGCGCCACCCCGTAGCTTTCCGTCAGCCCCAGCAGCAGCGACCCGGCGATGGCGCCGGGCACGTTGCCCATCCCGCCCAGCACCTGCGCCACCACGCCCTTGAGCGTTGCCTGGATGCTCATGGACGGGTCTATGCGGTTGAAGTACATGCCCACCAGCAGCCCGGACAGCCCGCCCAGCGCGGAGGCGATGGCAAACACCGTGCGGTTCACCGCGTCGGTGTCCACGCCCATCTGCCGCGCCGCGTCCCGGTCCTGCGCGGTGGCCCGCACCGCCCAGCCCAGCTTGGTGAAGCGCAGGAAGCCCCACAGCACCGCCCCGCTGAGCAGCCCGATGCCGGCGATCAGCATGTCCAGCGCGCCGATTGTCCCAGCCCCCACCTGCACGCGCCAGCCGGGCAGGGAGGAGGGCAGCGCGCGAGGGTCCGGGGTGAACAGGATTTGCAGGGCCTGGTCCAGCATCAAGCCGATGCCGATGGTGGCCAGCAACGGGGCGATGCGCGCGGAGCCGGCCAACGGGCGCAGGCCCACCCGCTCGATCCCCATACCCAGCAGGGCCGAAACCACGACCACCGCCAGCACCGAAACCGGCAGCGGCGCGTGCAGTTGCGTCACGCAGGTCCAGCCGACATAAGCGCCGACGGCGTAAACCGAGCCGTGCGCGAAGTTGATGAGCTGCGACACCCCGAAGATCAGCGCCAGCCCCACCGCCAGCAGGGCGTAGATGTTGCCGATGATCAGGCCGTTGACGGTGTAGTCGAGGAATGACCCCACGCGATGGCTACCCCGTGGTGGCCCGCGCCCCGTCCCAGACCGCGAACTTGGCGTCCTTCACGGTGAGCAGCTTGTAGGTCGCGCCCTGGACGCGCCGGGTCGCCGGGTCGAACGCGACCTTGCCGTAGATGACGCTGGGCACGTCCTTGATCGCCAGCAGCCCCTCCTGCATCGCCTCCCGCGTGGTGCCGAACTGGTCGCACAGGGCGGCGAACAGCACCATGGTGTCGTAGGCCCCGGCGCTGAAGCTGTCCGGCTCCTGGTCGTACTTGGCGTGGTAGCGGCGCACGAAGTCCTGCACCTCCGGGCGGGGGTCGCCGGGGAAGAAGGTGCTCATGACGTGGACGCCTTCCACGCCTGTGCCGCCCAGCTCGATGAACTTGGGGGAGTAGTTGCTCGTGCCTGCCAGGATCGGCAGCGACAGGCCGGCGTCTTTTGCTTGCCGGCTGATGAGCGCGCCGTCGGCGTAGTAGGACAGCAGCACCAGCCCATCCGGCTTGCTGTCCCGGGCACGCACCAGGGTGGGGCGGAAGTCCTGCTCGGCGGCCAGGTATCCCTCGGCCGCAGTCCCCTCCATGCCCAGGCCCGGTGCTGCCTTCAGGAAGGCATCCTTCGCGGTGCGGCCCCAGTCGGTGTTGAGGTGCAGCAGCGCCGGGCGCTTGAAGCCGAGCTTGGCGGCGTAGGCGGCGAGTTGCGGCTGCTCCTCCGCCTGGTTGGTGGAGTTGGACCACATGTGATCCCCGCCCTTGGTGAAATCCGGGTGCGAGTTGGTGAAGCCGAACTGCACCAGCTTGGCCCGCTGATAGATCGGCGACGCCGCCATCGAGGCCGGGGAGGAGAAGTCCCCCAGCTCGATGATGACGGCCGGGTTGGCCACCAGCTTCTGCGCGACGGTCACGGACTGCCGGGGATCGGACTGGCTGTCCTGGAAATCATAGGCGATGGGCCTGCCCTTTACCCCGCCACCATTGCTTCCTGGGCCGTTGATGCCGTCCAGCGCCAGGTCGAAGCCGCGCTTCCATTGCGCGCCGTACTGCGCGTTCGGCCCGGTCAAGGGGCCGCTGACGCCGGCAAGGATCGGCTCTGCGGCGTAAGCGGGCATAAGGCGCAGGGCGGGCAGGCTGGCTGCGGCGGAAAGCAGGGTGCGGCGACTAAGGGGCACGGCGTCCTCCATTGCAGTGGTGGCATTGCGGTGGTGGCATCGCGGTCCCGGCCTTGCGGTCCGGTTGTGCATTGCTGCGGTGCGGCGAGGCTAAGGCACCCGGCTCAGGCAGGGCAAGCAGCACGGCGCAGTTTGGAACGGCGTTCTTCGCTAGCCCGCCGCCGGGGCAGCCGGTTCTCTCGCCGGTTCCCCCAGGGACAGCATCAGGCGGTTGGCCCAATTGAAGAACGCCGCGCCGTTGATGACGTCCACGATGGCCAGGTCGTCGAACCCGGCGGCGCGCAGCCGCACCACGTGTTCCGGCCCGAAGGCGGGTGGCGTGGCACTCAGCGCAACGGAGGCTGCCACGACGGCGTTCCACCGCTCCCCGAGGTCGGCGCCTACTCCCTCGTCCAGCAGGTGCTGCACATCCGCATCCCGCTTCGAATGACTGGCAGCGAAGCGTGCATGGACGGACGCGCAGTAGATGCAGCCGTTCAGGCGGGACGCCGCGGCGGCGGCAAGTTCGCGCTCCGCCCGCGGCAGGCCGGCGTCGGTGTTGTAGAAGATGTCCTTGTCCGTGCGCGTCCGCGCTTCCAGCACGTCCGGGTCCAGGGACAGCAGGCGGAAATAGGCGGAGGCGGCGCGGCCCGGGTCCACGAGGCTGGCTCGCTGCCGTTCCGTCAGTGCATCCGCCGTGGGCGGCTCCAGCCAGGGCAGCCAGTCCAGCATGTCGCGGGTGAAGGCCACCGGTGCATGATGGCCGGCAGGGCGTAGGGCGTCGGTCACGGTCGCGCCCCGGCCGCAGCCAGAACGCGCAGCCCGGCGGCGGCGCGAAGCTGGTAAGACAGGAACGCGACGATCTGGGACAGGGTGACGATGCCGGCAGCCGTCCAGCCGGCATCCAGCAGGGCTTGCAGGTGGTCCGGCGCGGCATCGCGCGGATGCAGCACGAGCATGTGCGCGTGGTCCAGCGCCGCTGCCAGGCGCGGGCCGAGGACGGCGCGGTGCGGTTCCGGCAGCCGGTAGGCGGGGCCAGGCCGGTCCTCTGGCGTCAGGGGGCCGGCGGGATAACTGCCGTAGGGTCCCTGGCCCGCCGCG
>CAXTDP010000781.1:0-3030 GCA_964242295.1 uncultured Acetobacteraceae bacterium
CCGCGTCCGTCACCAGGATCGCCCGGCCCGGCCCCTTGGCGCGGATCATCGCCCGCAGCGCCGGCACCGGCAGGTGCACGCCATCGGCGATGAAGCCGGCCGCCAGCCGGTCCTCCGCCAGTTGCGCCATCAGCGGATTGTCCAGCTTCGGCAGCACACCGGGGAGGCCGTTGCCGAGGTGGGTGCTCATCCGCGCGCCCGCATCCGCCGCCCGTGCGACGACCGCCGTGCCAGCGTCGGAGTGGCCGATGGCCGCCACCTTGCCCCGCGCCGCCAGCCAGCGGATGAGCGCCTCCGCCCCATCCAGCTCCGCCGCCAGCGTCATCAGCAGGATCGGGCGTTGCAGCCAGGTGCCCCAGCGCTCCACCAGCGCCGGGTCGGGCGGCAGCATCGCCGCGGGCGGATGGCAGCCGCGGAAACCCGGCGCCGGGTTCAGAAACGGTCCCTCGACATGGTAGCCCGGCACCATCAGCGGCCCCAGCCGGCTGCGCGCCACCGCCTCGTCCAGCGCCCGCAGCCGAGCCTCCAGCACCGCCGCGGGGGCGGTGATGACTGTCGGCAGGCAGGCCGTGACCCCCGCCGCCAGCATGGCATGGAGGGCGTGGTCCAGCGCATCGGCGGTGATTGCCTCGTCGTTGAAGTCCACGCCGGCGTAGCCGTTCACCTGCAGGTCCATCAGCCCCGCCAATTGGGAGGCCGTGCCCGCCGCCCCCGCCGCCGGGGTGCCCACCGCCGCTACCAGGGCAGTTCCGCCCCGCTGTAGTCCAGGAAGCGCGATCCCGGCTTCCCGTGCGCCGCCACGATCACGTCGGCCAGCCCGCGCACGCTGGTGGGAACGTCGAGGTCGGCGCCCGTGCCGCCCATGTCCGTCTGCACCCAGCCGGGATGCAGGGACAGCACCGGGCGCGGATGATCCAGCTTCGCCACCAGGCTGCGCGTCATGCTGTTCAGCGCCGCCTTGCTGGCGCGATACAACTCCATGTCGCCGCGCTCGTTGCCCTCGACGCTGCCCATGCGCGAGGTCATGAAGGCCAGCACGCCATCGGGCGCCAGCCGGTCCATCAGCGCCCGCGCCGCCTGGATTGGGGCGACGGCGTTGGTCAGGAACAGCATCCCGGTGTCCTGCGCGCTCGCCTGCGCGGCATCCTGGTGCTCGGGGCCGCTGATGCCTGCGTTGATGAACAGTAGGTCCAGCCCGTCCGGAACCTGCCGGTTCAGGGCGGCGACCGCCGCCGGGTCGGTGATGTCGCACAGCAGGGCCTTGGCGCCCGCCGCCTCCAGTGCCGCCCGGTCCGCGTCCTTGCGGATGGTACCCGATACGCTCCAGCCGCGCCCGGCGAACTCCTTGGCCAGGCCGAGGCCCAGGCCGCGCGACGCTCCGAGGATAAGTGCTGATGGCATGAATCGCCTCCTGTTTCGACGCATCCTAGCTGGTGCGCCCGCGCCCGGGAACCATGGCGAGCACACCGCGTTGCCCGGCGATCCCCTATAGAACGAGGCTTATCCATGTCCGACGCCCGCGTCGTCGCCATCACCGGCGCATCATCCGGCATCGGTCAGGCTGCGGCCGAATACTTTGCCAAGAAAGGCTGGCGTGTCGGTCTGATCGCCCGCTCCGAGCCGAACCTGGATGCCGTGCGCAAGGCCGTCGTGACATCCGGCGGCACCGCCTCCGTCGCGGTAGCCGACGTGTCCGACAGCCAACAGCTCATGGCCGCCGCGGATCTCATCGAGTCCCAGCTTGGCCCCATAGACGTATGGGTCAACAACGCCGGTGTCAGCGTTTACGGCAAGTTCCTGGACATCACCGAGGAGGAGTTCCACCGCGTCACCCACGTCAACTACCTTGGCACGGTGAACGGCACCCGCATCGCGCTGGGCCGCATGATCCCGCGCAACCATGGCACCATCATCCAGGTGCTGTCCGCCATCAGCTACCGCGCGGTCCCACTGCAGTCAGCGTATTCCGGCAGCAAGTATGCCCTGCGCGGCTTCACCGAGGCCGTACGGTCCGAGTTGGAGGAGGAGGGCAGCGCCGTCCACCTGACGATGGTGCACCCGCCGGCGGTCAACACGCCGTTCTACAACCACGCGACCTCGCACATGCCGAAGCCAGTGCGTCCGCCGCCGCCGGTGTATCAGCCGGAGATCATCGCCGACGCCATCTACTTCGCCGCCACGACCCGGCGGCGCGAGGTCAAGGTGACGGCCAGTACCGTTGCCTTCGCCATTGGCAACAAGTTCGCGCCGGGGCTGCTCGACGTCCTTGGCGGCAAGTTCGGTGTCACGGCGCAGCAGACGGACCAGGGCGGCGCGGTGACTATGCGCGATCCCAACCTAAATGGGCCGGGCAAGCAGGGTGGCACCCACGGCCCATTCGACAGCGAAAGCTTCAGCAGCAGTGCGCAGATGTGGGTCAACAAGAACCCCGGCGCGGCAGGCCTGGGCCTCGGTCTCGGCCTGATCGCGCTGGCCCTGCTCGCCGGGCGCCCGCGCGCCAGCGGCGTGCAACGGATGGCGCAACAGGGTATGCGGCTGCTGCGGCAGGTTTAAGTCGCGGCCGCCGTGCCGCGCGTTTCGGGCCTGCTTGAGACTTCCCTGTATGTCGGCGATCTCGACGCCTCGGCCGCTTTCTACCAGCGGGTGTTCGGCTTCGAGGTGCTGCTGCGGGAGCACCGTATGATCGGGATGGCGGTGCCCGGCGGCACGGTTCTGCTGCTGTTCCGCCGCGGCGGCTCGGTCGAGCCAAGTGCGACGCCCGGCGGCACCATCCCCGCGCATGACGGCCATGGCACGCTGCACCTGTGCTTCGCCATCCCGCTGGCGGCGTTGCAAGACTGGGAACAGCATTTGACTGCTCAGGGCGTCCCGGTCGAAAGCCGGGTGAGGCAGAGTTTCGGCGGCACCAGCCTATACTTCCGCGACCCGGACGGTCATTCGCTGGAGGTTGCTGTCCCCGGGCTGTGGGCGGTCTACTAAACCACGTCCAGTTCGAAATCCATAGTCGGGGTACTTGGCTGGGCGATGGCG
>CAXTDP010000782.1:0-3030 GCA_964242295.1 uncultured Acetobacteraceae bacterium
GGGCGGGCAGGCACCCCGCCAGTGTCCCCGGTGCGGCGCGGCCCTGCACCGGCGCAAGCCCGGCAGCATGGCACGTACGGCTGCGCTGACCCTGTCTGCCCTGGTGTTCTACGTGCCGGCCAACGCCTTTCCCGTCCTGACCGTCATCCAGGTCGGGCGCGGCAGCCCTAGCACGATCCTGGGCGGCGTGGGGGAACTGCTGGCTGACCGGGAGTGGTCGCTTGCGGTCATCGTGTTCGGGGCCAGCGTCGCCGTCCCGGTGCTCAAGATTCTCGCCCTAGGCGCCATGCTGGCCGTGGCGCTGCGCCCGGGCCGTCCTCGGCTCCCTGCCCACCTGCGGCACGTGACGGCGCTGTACCGGGTCGTCGCCGTCATTGGGCGCTGGTCCATGATCGATATTTTCATGGAGGCCCTGCTGTCGGCGCTGGTGCAGTTCGGGACGGTCGCCACGGTCACGACCAATCCCGGCGCGTTGGCGTTCGCCGCCACCGTCGTGCTGACGATCTTCGCTGCCGAGGGCTTCGACCCACGGCTGATGTGGGATGCCGCGGTGCGATGAGCGGCCAGGAGGACAAGCCAGGCAACAGCGCCGCCGGCGACGCAGATGGCGGGGAGGCCACCGTGCGCAAGCGGCGGCTGTCCTGGGTGTGGCTGATCCCCCTGGCCAGCGTGCTGATCGGCGGCGGCCTGTTGTGGACCACGCTCGCCCGGCGCGGCCCGCTGATCCAGATCACCTTCGACAGCGCGGAGGGGCTGCAGGCTGGGCAAAGCCAGGTGAAGTACAAGGACATCCAGATGGGTACGGTGGAAGGCTTCGACCTCACCCCCGACCGCAAGCGGGTCGTGATGTCCGTCCGCATGACGGCCAAGGCGGAGGAGTTCGTGACCGAAGGCGCACAGTTCTGGATCGAGAAACCGAGGGTCTACGCCGGCGACATCACGGGGCTGAACACCATCCTGTCCGGCAGCTACGTCGCCATGCAGCCCGGCGAGGCGGGCCATCCGGCGCAGCGCAGCTTTGACGGCCTGGCCGAACCGCCCGCTCTGCTCCCCAACGTAGCTGGCCGCCAAGTCCGGCTGACCACGTCGCGGCTCGGCGCGGTCAAGCTCGGCACGCCGGTGTTCTTCCACGATCTGGAGGTCGGCAAGGTTGTCAGCTGGGACCTGGCCGGCATGGCGCAGAGCGTCACGCTGCACGTGTTCATCAACGCCGCCTATGCCGGGTGGGTGCATCGCGACAGCCGGTTCTGGAACAGCTCGGGCGTGCGGTTGCGGTTGGGACCGGATGGGGTGCAGTTGCAGGTGGAAAGCTTGAAGGCCGCAGTTCTCGGCGGCATCACGTTCGACACGCCGGTTCATGGCGGCGACGCAGACTCCCCGCAAGCGGCAGCCAGCGCGGATGGGGACAGCTTTCCCCTGTATCCCAGCGAGGACGTGGCGCAAACGGCCAGCGCACCGCACCATGCGACGCTGGCCAGCTACTTCACTGGGTCGGTGGGCGGGCTTGCGGTGGGCGCGCACGTAACGTTGCAGGGCCTGCCGGTCGGCGACGTGACCTCGGTTGACCTGCAATACTCGACCGAAACCGACCGAACCCGGGTCCGCGTCGGCTTTTCAGTGCAGCCCGGCCGCGTGGCGCCGGTCGGAAGCAAGCCGCCTCACCCTTTTCCGGAATACTGGCGCCAGTTGGTCAAGGAGGGCCTGCGGACCCGCCTGAAGGGGGGCAACCTGCTCACGGGCCAGAAGGAGGTCGCGCTGGAACTGGAGTCGGACGCGCCGCCGGCGGAGCTGGAGCAGGAGGGCGACGTGTCGGTTATCCCCACCGACAACAGCGGCAGCGGCGGCCTGGACGACTTGGCGGCCACCGCGAACCAGTTGATGGCGAAGATCAGCGCCGTGCCGTTCGCCGAGATTGGCCAGAACCTGAGCGGCGTCCTGCATGGCGCCAGCGAGGTCACGAATAGCCCGCAGCTCCGGCAGGCGCTGGTCCGGCTCAACGGGACGCTCGCCGCCGTGCAGGATACGGTGCGCCACCTGGACGCGGACGCCGCGCCGACGCTGCGGCGCTTGCCGGCCATCGCCTCGGACCTGCAGGGCACGCTGGCCCAAGTCAGGACGCTGGCCGCCTCCGTGTCAGCCGGCTCCGGCGGCGACGCCAAGTTCGGCCGCGACCTGGACCGGGCGCTGATGCAGGTGACGGACGCCGCAACCTCGGTCCGCATGGTGGCGGACCTGCTGTCGCGCCACCCGGAGGCGCTGGTCCGCGGCCGGGTCGGACGGGCGACGGAGTAGCGGGGTGCGCCGCCGTAACCTGTTGCTGCTGCCGGCTCTCCTCCTGGACGGCTGCGCGTCGTCCAGCCCGGACTTGTATAGCCTAGAGCCGCGCTTGGGTCCGGCGCGAGCGGGCAAGTGCCAGTTGATCGTGGTCCGTGGGGTGGGACTACCCCGCTACCTGGACCGGGAGGAGATCGTGCGCGTCGCAGGCGCGGCGCGGCTGCGGATAGCGGAGAACGACTGGTGGGGTGAGCCGCTGCGGGCGATGCTGCGCCGGGTGCTGGTGGCCGACTTGGCGCAGCGCCTGCCCAGCTCCGACGTGCTGGCGGACGAGGGGACGCTCGCTGCTCGCCCGGACGCCGAGGTTGAAATGGACGTGCAGCGGTTCGACCGCGGCCCCGGCGGTCCCGTGGTGTTCGAGGGCTATGTTGCGATCACGGGGCCGGGCCGCCGGCGCAAGCTGGAGCGGCTGCATGTAGAGGTGCCCGTGAGCACCGACACGACGAAGGCACAGGTTGACGCCATGAGCACCGCGCTGGGACAGGTGGCCGATGCCGTCGCACGGCAATGTTGCCGGCGGCACGAACCCGCGTAAACGGCGATGTGTTCGACACGTTGGCAGAACGGAGCGTGCAGCTGTGTTCTAGTCTCACTGTGTCATATTCCTATTCAGATTACGTCGCTGGATGTTCAGGCAACAGGGGCATCGCGGCAGGGTGCTGACGAGGGCCGTCGCGAGGCGGCGTCGGACGGTGG
>CAXTDP010000783.1:0-3023 GCA_964242295.1 uncultured Acetobacteraceae bacterium
CGACACCTTGGCGACCCGGCTGTTGATGTAGCCGTCGCTGATGTAGCCGTTGCCCTTGCTGTCCCAGGTGATGTCGGTCACCTGCCGGAAATACCCGTCAATCGGCGGCTTCGGCGGCTTCGGGTGCTCCAGCGGCTTCGTGTCCTCGTCCGAGGCTTCCTGCTTGCGTCCGAACACCATGGTCACCCGTCCCGCCGGGTTGAACCGCACGACCTGATCCGATCCCTTGTCGGCAGCCCAGATGTTGCCGTCCCGGTCAACCTTGACGTCGTGCGCAAAGGACCAGGCATAAAGGTTCGGACCGACCTCGCGGATGAACGCGCCGTCCGGACCGAACTCCAGCAGTTGCGCGGCGGCGGCGGCGTAGGCCGGGCCGCGCGTGCTGCCGCGGTTGAACACGAACACGTGGCCCCCCGCGTTCACGGCAATGCCTGACACCTCGCCCAGGAACATGGTGTCGGGCAGCTTCAGGAATTCGGCATCCGCGGTGTATGGGATCTGCGGCGGGGTGGTCTGCGCATGGGCCGCGCTGCCAAGCAGCAGCAGGGCGGAAAAGGCGGCGCGTATCATGGACGGACTCCCCACGTTTTGGCCTATGCTCGCCCAATCGTCACGTGTGTCAATGGAGCTGCGGATGCGTGTGCTGATCGGGATGCTGGCCCTGCTTGGCGCCGCGCCGGCCCTGGCGGCTGGACCGGACCAGGCGGCACTGGACGACGCGGTGCGGCTCGGCACCACGGCGACGCTGGCGCCCTTGTGCGGTGTGCGGGACGAGCCGTGGGCGTTCGACCTGCGCCGGGCTGCCATCTTGCGCGCAACCAGGACCGAACGGCCGGACGATGGCGCTCTGCAGACGGCGCCCGGCAGCGCCTTGGTCCAGGGCGCGCTGGGCTACGCCGATACCGAGGCGACGGAAGACTTCGCGGAAAAAGCTCCCGCGGTGACCTGCGGCCCCCTGGCAGGCAGTGCGGAACTGCGGGATGCGGATGCGATCGTGCAGACGTTCCGTGCACTGAAGGCAGCGAGCCCGCCTGGCAGTTGACTGCCGTCCCCAGCGGTTCCGGCGAACGGCTTTCCGGCTGCAGGGCTGACATACCGGCCCGACCTAAGCGGCGCCCGGGACGGGGCAGCGCATCCTTGCGCCGATCCCCGCAACAACGCGCTTCGCCACCCCGATGCCGCCGTGCCATGCTGCCCGTCTGCACCTCGTGGGACGCCGACGCCATGCACCGACGCAACCTCGCTTCCACCGCGGCGCTCGGCCTGGGCTGGGCAGCCATCCCCGTCAGCAGCCCGGTGCAGGCGCAGGGTGCCCCGGCAGCCGGGCCCACGACCCTGGGCGGCGCCATTACCGACGTGCCCGGCGTGGAGGTCGGCCACTTCACCGACGGCCGGCGGCCCACTGGCTGCACCGTGATCCTGACCAGGGACGGCGCCGTGGGCGGCGTGGACGTGCGCGGCGCGGCGCCGGGCACCCGGGAAACCGACCTGCTCGATCCCAGCAACCTGGTCGAGCAGGTCAATGCCATCCTGCTGTCCGGCGGCAGCGCCTTTGGCCTGGACGCCGCCGGCGGCGTGATGCGCTGGCTGGAGGAGCATGGCATCGGCTACCCCGCCGGTCCCGTCCGCGTGCCCATCGTGCCCGCCGCCATCCTGTTCGACCTCGGCGTGGGCGACCCCAAGATACGGCCCGACGCCACCGCGGGCTACGCGGCGTGCGAAGCCGCCCGCGCGGACGCCCCGGCAGAAGGCTCGGTCGGCGCCGGAGCCGGCGCCACGGTCGGCAAGCTGTTCGGCATGGGGCGCGCGATGAAGGGCGGGGTCGGCACTGCCTCGGCCAAGATCGGCCGCGTCACGGTCGGCGCCATTGTGGCGGTGAACGCCGTGGGCGACGTGATTGACCCGGCATCGGGCCGAGTCGTCGCCGGCACCCGGACCGTGGACGGACGGCGCGGGCCGGGGGCCGTCGAGGCGATCCTGAGTGGCGACGTGCCGCCCGCGCTGCAGGCGGGCATGGCGACCACCATTGGCGTGGTGGCGACCGACGCCCAGCTCACCAAGGCGCAGGCGCGCAAGCTGGCGGGCATGGCCCATGACGGCCTGGCGCGTACGATCGAACCGTCGCACACGCTGTGGGACGGGGACACCCTGTTCGCGCTGGCGACGGGCCGCAGCGGACTGCCCGGCAACATGGTGGCGCTCGGCGTAATGGCCGCCAGGGTCATGGCCTCGGCCGTGCTGCGCGCCGTGCTGGCGGCCAAGGGCGTCAGCGGACCCGGCCTGCCAACCGTGCCGGGGGCGTCCGAGCTGGGGTAGCAGCCTCGCCGCCACGTCGGCCAAGCCGCACGTGCAGCCGCCGGCACCGCCCCGCGTTGACGGCACGGCGCACGCCCCCAGGTAGGCTGGCTGAGATGGAGGATGCATGGACCTTCTCAATGAAACCAAGACCGGGCCGGCGATGCCGCACACGCTGACCCCGGACCTCGGCGCACGCTTTGCGGGCATCGCGCTCGGGCACGTGCGGCGCGAGTATCCGAACAAGCCGGACCACACCCTGGCCGGGCCAGAGGACGCGCGCACGCCGTCCTCGCTGCACCCGGTGTTCTACGGCAGCTACGACTGGCATTCCTGCGTGCATGGCTATTGGTTGCTGGCGCGTCTGCTGCGGCTGTTCCCGGAGATGCCGCCGGCTCCGCGCATCCGCGCGCTGTTCGACGAGCAGTTGGTGCCGGAGAAGGTGGCGGCCGAGTGCGATTACCTGGCCGCTCCCACTGCCCGCGGCTTCAAGCGGCCCTATGGCTGGGCCTGGCTGCTGAAGCTTGCCGACGAGCTGCGGCAGTTGCCGGACCCGCGGTGGGCCGGGGCGCTGGCACCCCTGGCGGAGGCGTTCGCCGGGCGTTTCCGGGCCTTCCTGCCGGACGCGACCTATCCGGTGCGGGTCGGCACCCACTTCAACACGGCCTTCGGCCTGCGCATGGCCGCCGACTATGCCGAGGGCAGGGGCGACGCCGCGCTGCTGTCGC
>CAXTDP010000784.1:0-3022 GCA_964242295.1 uncultured Acetobacteraceae bacterium
CAGAGCGACCTGCCCTGGCAGAACAAGGGCCTCGCCCCTGGCGGCCAGGACGCGCCACGCGGCCAGACTCAGCAGAAGAAAGAGCAGGACGCCAAGAACCGGCAAAAGAGCACGCTACGCGTCGTGCTGGTCTTCGCCGCCGGGGCCATGGTGATGGGGGTTGATCCGGCGGGACCCGGCGCTGCCGCCGGGCTGCGCCAGGGCGACGTGATCACCGGCTGGGCCGGACAGCCCGTGGCCGGCGCCCAAGCCCTGCTGCGCGCCATCGGCCCGGATAGCGTGGGACAGGCATCCTCCGTCGTGGCGATGCGCGCGGGACAGCGGATCGAGCTGACGCTCACGGTGGGCGAGCGGACGGCAACCTGATGGTGGGCGGCTCCGGGGGGGCAGCGCCGGACGATCTGCTGGTGATCGCCGTGCGGGTCGGCGACCCCCTCCTGGTCGAGCGAGTGGCGGCCCTGCTCGCAGATGTGCCGGGCCTGCGCCTGGCGATCGGCAGCGAGCCTGCGGACCTGCTGCTGTCCGCGGCCTGCGCCGATCCGCCCGGGGAGGCCGACGCCGGCCTGACGGCGCGGGAGGCCGAGGTGCTGGCGCTGCTTGCCGAGGGCGCGTCGAACAAGGCGATCGCGCGCCGCCTCGGCATTTCCGTGCACACGGCGAAGTTCCATGTCGGCCAACTGCTCGACAAGCTTGACGCGCCGGGTCGCGCCGGTGCCGTCGCCCATGCGGCGCGTCGCGGGGTTATCCAGCTTTGAGGCAGTCATGCCCGATGCAGGGGACAGCCTGCCCGACCCGGACGAGGTCCCGGCGCCGCCGTGCCAAGACCTGTCAGACGCTTGCTCCGGGGTGGTCGCAGGCATAGCCGACCGCATCGGCCCGAGGCTGACCACCCTGCGGGGCGGGCGGCCGGAGGAAACCGGCGTCACATTGGCGGGACGGTGAT
The DNA here is from genome assembly GCA_964242295.1 of uncultured Acetobacteraceae bacterium. Taxonomy (GTDB): domain Bacteria; phylum Pseudomonadota; class Alphaproteobacteria; order Acetobacterales; family Acetobacteraceae; genus DASWOJ01. Next base: position 944 of record CAXTDP010000784.1, read on the forward strand.
CCCTCCAGGTCGCGCCAAGCCATCCCGCCGGGCTTCTGGCCCGGCGCGCACCATGCCGGCAACGCCGCTGTCCATCCCGATCCGCCCGATCCCCGGCAGCTTGAGGGCCGGCCGGCGCAGGTCCAACCCGGCAACCGCACCCAGGACGTTGACCTCCAGGCCTTCGACCCAGCCCAGGGTCACGCCGGCGTATCCGGCCAGGCTCAGCCGGACTCCGGTACGGGACGGGGTCCACCCGAGCCAGTGGCCGTCAGGAGGGTAGTCCTTGCCGATGGCGGTCGGCGGCAGCGCGGCGCGAATTTCGGGTGCCGCGGCCATTACCGCGGCGACGAACGTGTTGGAGTTCGGGCCGGGCCACGCGCGATAGTCGCCCTGGTTGCGCCAAGCGTAGCCGCGCACGGCGGCTTGCAGGCGGGGGATCAGCGCCTCGGCCGCCGGGCCGTCGGCTGCGAACACCACATCCGGCACGTGCCCGAACCAGCGCCCATCCGGCTCGAAGCCGTTGACGCGGATCGGCATGCCCCATGCGGTGTAGTCATAGCGTGTGTAGCTGGCGGCGCCCGCAGGCTTGAGCACGATCCAGCAGTGGGAGGCGACGATGCCGCGCCAGCGCACGGTGCGGGCCGAGAACACCCGAACGACCGCCCCGGCGTCAGATGTTGCCGGGGGCAGCAGGCCGGTGCTGGAGCGGTCCGCCGTCTGCCACCCGGCGCCGGTGCCGTTCAGACGGTAGAGCGCGGCGGAAACCGCGATGGGCAGGACGTAGAAGAGGATGAACGACCAAAGCAGGATTTTGAGCAAAGTCATGATGCTGCATAGGTGGTGCGTCGCCGCCCCAGGCGCATCACGGCGGCGCAGTCCCGGCGGCATAATGGTCGTGGAACGTGGCACACATGCCAACAAGCCAGGCCACAGCCAGTCACCGGGCCGTTCGGGATTGCATGTGGCCGTGACCTAAGCTGGCTGGTGCAGCCTGCCACCCGGATGGGCTGCGGCCGTGCCAGGCTGCTTAGTACTCGTCATAAAATAAGTGAACTGACAATTAAATGCATCCCGTTGCTACTGCGCAATATTCAACGGAAAGTAAGTGCGGTTATTTTATGACAAATCCTTAGCTTCTTATCTGCGCGCGAACCGCCAGAGGTTTGCTTGGATCAACCCTGGCCGGCACGGCGTGCGCGCCCGCACAGCCCCGGTCCGTCACAGGCTTAGGGTGGCAGCATCTCGATCTTGACCGCCTCCCAGGTCGTGCTCGGCCCGTAGGATTGGCCGGCGATCTGCCGCTCGACCGCCTTGAGCGTCACCCCGGTCGCGAGGTCCTTCCACGACGTGATGACGGAATGGTAGGTGTTCCCCTCGATGCCCTCGCGTTCATGCGCCAAGCGCAGCGCCGGCCGGATGTCGCCGTTCACGGTGACGGCCTCGACGCCCTCGTTCGTGTAGCTGTCGGTCCACTGCAAGCCGGGAACCGACCGGGTGACGAAGCTGGTCCGCGTGCCGGCCGGCCCGTGCATGGCGGTGCGGATGGCAGGGTAGGCAAGCCCGGCACCGGGCCAGTCCGAGCGCCAGGCGCCCAGGTAGAAATCGCCGTCGCCATCGCCGCGCCGCATCCGGCATAGCTCCGGCAGGCCGGGCACGGTGCCGAGGTAGTCAACCACGCCGCCGGCCGAGCGCACGACGCGGGTTGGATTGGATGGACACGCCGGGGGCGCCTCCACCGCGGCGAGTGCCGGCGCAAGCAGCAGGGCGGCGCCGAGGGCACCAAAACGAATGGCGGGGAACATGGTCATACCTTCTCCTTCCCCGCCTTATGGACCCGGTAGACCGGCAAGCCTATCCGCTTGGCAGGCGTGCCTGCCCAGCGCCAGCCATGGCAACGGGACCAATGGGTCCGGCCTGCCATGCCAGCCGTCCCGCTCCCACCCGTCCCGTCATTGCCAGGGGTGCAGCGACGCGGCGAACCAGGGGCTGCGGGCGCCGTCCTGTCGGCCCGGGGATCGCCGCGCCGCAAGCGGCTGGCAAGGTCGGATGACCAGCAGCCGGGCTTGCCGGCGGCTGGCATCGGCCAACTCGGGGGAT
>CAXTDP010000785.1:0-3019 GCA_964242295.1 uncultured Acetobacteraceae bacterium
GCCGGCGGCAGAGTGGGGAGGACAGGAGGAGCCAGCCGTGCCGGCATCTCCCGGACCTTGCTGATGGCCCGCTCACCGAGCTGCTTCAGGCTGAGGCCGAATGCGCGGTCGTGCTCCCCCGTCCTGGCCGGGTCATGCGCCAGGTGCTCCAGGTAGTGGACGCGCTTGCCGGTGATGGCGGCCCGCATCCGGGCCTTGGTGGCGCGATACTCCGGACGGTCGTAGCCCATCACCTCGACCGCGAAGGAGCGCAGGAAGCCGCCGCCGGCGGCATGGATCGTGCCCTCGATGTCCGGCTTGACCACGGTGTCCCCGGCTTCCTGGCCGAGGTAGTAGCCCGACCTGTCGTGCAGCGGCTTGGTGACGGCGACCTGGCAACCCTGCGTGGCCATCCAGCCTTGGAAGCGGACCAGGATGTCGAGGCACCTGCGCTCGTGCGAGGAGTCCAGCGGCAGCATGTCGGCCGCCGACCAGCACGGGTGGGCATAGGCTTCCAAGGGGGCGAGCGGCTGGCGGCCGTCCGGCGAGGCGGCCAGGACGGCGGTGATGAACGGGCCACGCCGCCGCGCGCCACGGCCAGGGCCGAACACGCTGATCTCGCCCCTGACCACAAGGCGCCCGCCTCCGGCCGCGACCAGGGTGTTGCCCTCGATGGCCTCGGCGACGACGGCCAGCACGCCATGGGGGCGGCGCCCCTTCGGCCAGGTCGTCCTCGCGGCGATGCGCCGGGCCAAGTCGCCCATGCTGGCCAAGTCGGTTTCCAGCACCTCGGCCAGCCGCAGATCGCCGCCGAGCGAGATGCCTCGGGCGGTCTGGCACAGGGCCTGGCGTTGCCCGTCGAGGCCGCGCGGCCCGGCGCCGACGTGTTGGACGCGGGCGTCGGACAGCAGCTTGAACAGGGCCTGGGACAAGCGGTTCCTGTGGTAGGCCTTGCTGGGTCCTGTGCCCGTAGCCCGGCCAGCATCGTCGCGCCGTGCGGCAGCATTGTCGGGGTTCTCGACGCTCCTGGAAACAGACACGGCGTCGGGCTGCGCGATGGCATGCGCGAGCTTGAAGCCATCTGCCGGCTCCTGTTCGCGCAGGCCGCGCGCGCAACAGGCGGTCCTGGGCGTCCAGTTCGAAGGGGCAGCCGTCAGCATGGTCGGGGTGCTTGGGGTCGCGCCGGATGTGCGCCTCCGCCACCGGAACCAGGATGGGCGTCCCCTCCCCTGCCCCAAGGCAGTCGCAGCCGAACCAGCGCCGCTGCTGCTGGTACTTGCGAACCACCGCGGCGCCCCGTTCGCGCTCGCAGGGCATTACACCAGTCTGGGCGAACGCTGCCACCAGGGCCTCGTATTCGCCCGCGGCGAAGTCGCCCACGGCGCTGGCCTTCTTGTCCGTAACGAAGAGCATGGTCAGAACCACACCATGGCGATCTGGACTGCTGCTCCACCCCGGGTGCTGTTCAAGATGTCGCTGCCTTGCCGCAGAACCTGATCCACCCTCTCGTCCGAGCAGGCAGAGAGTTGCAAGGCGTGGCGCGAACAGGAGCGCTGCTGGAATGGCTGGTTGCGGTTGGACAGGACTCTGTTCAGGCTAGCCGACAAGCTGGACGGCAACAAGCGCCGGGGTGCCGGCGCCGAGCAAGGGTGAGGCGGCCAGAGTAGTTCTTGATATGTTCCAGCTTGTCGCCTAGCGTCCTGCTTTCAGTCCGAGGTGCCCATGTCCGATGACACCCAACAGCTTCGGCCTGCTGACCGCGCCGAACTGCTGCACAGCCTGTCCTACGCCCTCCGGCACGGGCGAACGGCGAGCCGGCAGGAGCGGGACGACCTCATCGCCCGGCTCGCTGCCGAGCAGGTGCTCGCCGCCTCGGAGCGCAGCAACTACGTCGCCATGCAAAAACCGCCGGCGCGGGCGCCCTCGGTCGGCTTCCCCACCAACCGGCACCTGACAGATTGAGCGCATGGGTCATGTCATGGACGCGCTGGCCCGGCTGGAGAGCATGGCCACGGCGGGCAGCTTGCCAGACGACGTGGCGCGCGAGGCGGAAGTGATCGCGGCGGGCTGGTGGTGGAACGCCCAGGGCGACCTCACACCGGACCGGCTGGTGCTTTTGGTTCAGGAACTGCAGCGCTGGTGCCTGATCGCATCCAGTCACTACGCCCTGCGCTGGGACCGGCTGAACCGGGCTGGATGCCCTGGGGAGGCCGAGCGCGCGGCACGCTGGGCGGAGGCGCTGGACCAGGCACAGCAGGCATTGCGGCTCTATGCCTGAGCGGGCCTGGCGGAAGGACAGCCTGTGAACGAGTCCGAACTGTTCGATCGCAGCGTGGCTTTGTTCACCAATCCATCCCCGGAGTTATGCAGAGTTCCCTGTATGTCTCGGGCCAGAGCGGGCACGACTCCGATGCTTGCGCATCAGTTCGGGTTGAGCAGGCGTAGGATGGTGGCGATCACGACCGCTTCCTCCCGGGACGACGCGGTGCCGAGTAGGTGGTGGCCGGCGCCGTGCTTGGGGGTGCCGACGATCCAGTTGCCGGCGGCTTCGATGGTCCGCAGGTTGCCTTTCTCGAACACCGACAGTGCATCTTCTTGCAGGCCGAGGTTGAGCTAGCGTTCCCGTGTCATGCCTTGGTCCATAGCTACATTGCAGGCAGAAGCTGCCCTTTCCTTCAAATCAAGCCCGGTTGTTGCAGTTGGTGTGTCCGTCGTTTGACCAAGGGGTACACGCGGCAATGATCCGTTCCCGACCTCAATCGGATGCTGGCTCCCAGACTAAAAGACGCCGAAGGCATATGTTATGGAGGGCAGTCTTCCAACTCAGGTATCTGCCTGGATCAACGGGCCATGCCGGTCGATGAGCGTGGCGCTTGCCTGGTTCAGCCCCAGGAGCTCCACCCGCGTCCCATGTCGGCGCATCTTGGTGACCACGCCTTCCAAAGCACCTACCGAGGTCACATCCCAGAAATGGGCATCGCTCAAGTCGATGAGCACACTTGCCGCGGTATCCCGTAGGTCGAAGCTGTCGGCGAACATG
>CAXTDP010000786.1:0-1818 GCA_964242295.1 uncultured Acetobacteraceae bacterium
CGCCGCCGCGGTGCGGGACCGCATTGAGGACGGCCTGTTGTCAGGTGACCGGGAGCCGCCCCTGGACAGGGTGCTGGACGCGATGGTCAGCATCCTGACAGCCGTGGCTGCCGCAGGTGGGACGGCAGAGGAGTGCGTCGCCGCGGCTGTGGGCGCCGCCGGCCCTGCATCCCAAACCGCTGCCCAGCTTGCCGCCAGCCCCCGTTTGCTCCTGATCGCCAGCAATAACGATGCGGCCATCGGCGACGGCAGCGAGGAAGGCAGCGAGGAAGATGAGGACGAAAGCGAACGGGACGAGGACGATCACGGCACCCCTGCCGGGCCGCCGGTTACCGAGTTCTCCGGCATGCTGGGGCTGACGGCGGAAACGCCGGTGGCCGAGGCTGGCCCGCCCGGCAAGCCGCATGAGCCGGTGGACACCAAGCTGCTTGCCACGCTGACCGCCATCGAGGTCGCCGCCGGCCTGTCCAAGTCCACGGCGCGGACTGCGGCGGCAGCCGCTCTGGGCGACCGGGATGCAGCGCTGGCAGCGATCGTCCTGCCCTCGAAGCCGCTCATGGTGGAGGGCGAGCTGCAGGAGCAGCTGGAGCGGCTGCTGGCCCAGCTTGCCGCCCTCAGCCCGGCGGCGCAGCCCGGGGACGCCTGGAGGACGGCGGCAGAGTGAGTGCCCCCAACTTCTCGAAAATTCAGGCCAGGAAGGCCTCCGCTGACCTGGATGGGAGTGACGTCACGTGACGACAAAGCAAAGAGCACTTGAAGGACGCTGCCGCATGAGTGCTGCCTTGATCGCGGCTGGGCTGGCCGGCGCGGTGCTGGCTGTTCCTGCCAGGGCGCAGGAGTTCGACTTTACCGGCCACGCGCCGATCCGCGTCAACTCGCCCGGCCTGGAGTGCCGGCAAACGGAGCATCCGATCTTCGCCTACGGGTCGCCCTCGCCGTCCGCCCAGCCCGTGTCCAGGATCGCCGCCCTGATGGCGGTGTCAGGTCCTGCCGTGGGCGATTGGCTGCCGGTTGAGCTGAACGGCCGGCGCAAGGGCTGGGTACGTGCAGCGGAGACCGTGCGCAACTCCTACCTGAAGTCCTGCTTCGTGGGGCGCGCCAGGGACGGCCACCTGATCTACTCGGTTTACAACCGCATTTCCTGACGCCGTTCGCGCTGCGCCGGGCGAGGGTGGGCCTCCAAACGAGGAGGCCCACCGTGCTTAACCTGAAACCCCGCCCGATCCTGGCCGCGCTTGCTGTCGCCGGCTGCCTCGCCACCACGGCGCATGCGCATGAAGAACCGAAGCCACCGAGTGCCCCGGTTGCGGTGATGTGGACCGAGCCGCCGGAAGCGGTCAAAGCAGCCGCCACTGCACTGCGGACCGCTTGCGCCGCCTGGACACAAACGGTTCCCCGTTCTGACACCCCCAGCCCGGCCGACGCGCAGCGTGGCCGCCCGGCGGAGAGCACGGTGTGCGAGGCTGCCGCCAACCCGGAGGAAGTCCGCCTCGCCCAGGAATGGTCCTACATCGTGCTCGCTGCAGCAGTTGTCGGCCTGATCCTGGCTTCATTCTTGGTTGCGGGATATTTCGTGCGGTTTGTGGCCATGTGGGTCCGCTGGGGCGCTGAAGCCGCCTGGAGCACCTGGCCTTCCGTTCGGCGGCACTACCGGTAAGGCTCGCAGCATGGCCCCGGACGGCCATTCCGGCGTCGCCGCGCCTGTCGCCGCACCGGTTCAGCCGTCCGGCACGGGCGGGCTGACGCCGGCGCAGGCGCGGGCTGCGGCCCATGACGGCCCCATCCTGGTGCTGGCGGGCGCCGGCCCGGGCAAGACCA
>CAXTDP010000786.1:1828-3018 GCA_964242295.1 uncultured Acetobacteraceae bacterium
TGTTCTTCAAGTACTCGCACCACCTGGCTCAGGCAAGACCAAGACACTCACCGCTGCCGTGGGCTGGCGCATCAGGGGCATGGGCATCTCGGCCTCGCGCATCCTGGTGGTGACCTTCACCAACAAGGCCGCGGGCGAAATGCGCGCCCGCGTGCAGGCCATGCTCGGCGGCGCTGCCGCCCCATACTGGCTCGGCACCTTCCACGGCCTCGGCGCCCGCCAGCTGCGGCACGAGCCGGAGGTGGCCGGGCTGCGCCACGGTTTCACCATCCTGGACGCCGCCGATGCGGGACGTTTGGTGAAGCGCAGCATGGCCGCACTTGGCTTGGACACCCGGCCCGGCGCCGAGGGTGACGCCTACTCGCCCAAGAAGCTCTGCAAAGCCATCGGTCGCCTTAAGGACGAGCTGGTCACGTCAGAGCAGGTGGCGGTCCATATGGAAGCCAGAATCGCCGATGCCGGCGCGGACGGGACGGAGGTGGACGCGGCCGGCGCTCGCACGGTGGCCCGCGTGTACGTGGAATACCAGCGCCGCCTGCGCGACGCGAACGCGGCCGACTTCGGCGACCTTCTGCTCTGGCCGACCGTGGCCATGCAGGCGGACGAGGCCTACCGGCAACGTTGGGCCGGGCGCTTCGACTGCATCCTGGCCGACGAGTATCAGGACGTGAACGGAGGCCAGTATGCCTGGCTCATGCTGCTCGGGCGCGGGCATCGCCGTGTATTCGTAGTGGGTGATGATGACCAAAGCGTGTATTCGTTTCGAGGATCGGATCTGCGGCACATCCGCAACTTCGTGTTGGACTTCCCGGACGCCAACCAGGTTCGCTTGGAAGAGAACTTCCGCTCCACTGGGCACATTCTTGCCGCTGCCAACGCCGTGATCTCCTGCGACACCGAGCGATTGGGCAAGACGCTGTTCACCAGCAAGGGCATGGGCGAGCGGGTCGAGGTCGTGCCTTTTCGGACGGCGGGCGAGGAGGCGGCCGGGATCGCGGCCGAGATGGTCCGCCGCAACGCGGGCGGCGTGCCCTGGGGCAGCATGGCGCTGCTCTACCGCGGCAACGCTCTCGCCCGGAGCTACGAAGAGGCGCTGCTGCAGGCGCGTGTGCCTTACCAGCTGGTGGGCGACACTGGATTCTGGCATTAGGTCACTTTGCAAGTGTCCTGTGGCTGATACGCTCGTGGCG
>CAXTDP010000787.1:0-2586 GCA_964242295.1 uncultured Acetobacteraceae bacterium
CTGCACACAGCCGGTGGCGCCCTGGCCCTCCTGGGCCGCGTCGGCGAAGCCCTGCACCAGGGCGTCCAGCACCGGGGAGGACGGCTGTCCGCTGATCGGCACCAGGCTGCCCGCCTCGATGCGGGCGGCGATGGCCGAGGTGCGGTCGAGGCGCCCCCGCACGGCACCGGCGTCCGGGGCAGGGAGCATGAGGGTGCGGCCCAGCCGCTTCGGCCCCGCGTCGTCGATGACGGCATGGAACACCCGGGCATAGATGCGGCGCCCCCCGGTCAGGATGATCGCCTCGCCCTCGATCAGGTTGGTCAGGTCCTGCCAGTCAACCCGGCAGACCGTGCGGACCTCGGCGCTCCGGGCCTCGCGGTAGGCCCCGTCGGCAGCGCCCTGGTAGGAGGTAGCCTGGGTCACGTTGGTCTGCCCGGCGATCTTCTCCAGCCACTCCCGGGTGCGCCCTCCGTCCTGCTGGCGCATGGCGATGGTCAGGTTGGCGTTGCCGAGCAAGGAGGCGGTCTTCTCGCCCAGCCGCGCCCAGATGCCGGACACCTCCTGGAAGCCCAGGATGAAGCCGATGTTGAGGCTGCGCCCCATGGCCAACATCGCGTCCAGGCCGGCGGAGGCGTAGTAGGCCATCTCGTCGAGGACCACGGTGTAGGTCGAAGGCCCCATGCCGGGCCGGTCGGCCTCCGAGTAATCGCCCTCCATCGAGACGCCGAGCAGCTGGGCCATCATGCCGCGCAGCGAGGTGACGACCAGCTTGCCCAGGGCGGCCAGGGTGACCGGCGAGTTCTCCAGCGTCGGCAGGTTCACCACCAGGATGCGGCGGTTGAGCACGATGTCGCGCATGTCGATGTCGCTGGCCTCGACCTTGAAGATGTGGCCGAGGGAGACGCCGAGCTGGGTGAAGATCGGCGTGAAGTACATCTGTAGGAACCCATGCTGCTTGCTGGGCTCGTCGCCCTTCTGCTTGTCCAGGGGCACCGTCGGATCGTAGCCCGGCAGCTCACCGAGGTAGGCCTGCAGCGGCCACACTACGTCCTCGGGGATCATGCCCTTCACGTCCATCTCGGTCACTGCGCCGGTCTCGGCGTTGCGGAGCAGCACCACGCGCTCCATGGCCAGGCGCCAGATCCAGCGCAGTTCGATGGAGAAGCGGATGACCTCGATGTTGAGGGGAATGCCGCGGTGGTCGCGCAGCCAGACCAGCACCGGGGCGATGCTGCCGATCAGCGCCACGGCCCGCTCGCGGAAAACCCCGTTGCTGTCGCCCGGCGCCTGGTCGCCCAGCTGCGAGGACAGGATTTCCCGGATGGCGTCGGCGTTGCCGGTCGAGAACGGGTTCCAGCTGTTGCTGTCCTTCAGGCCGCTGGCCACCATGAGGTTGAGCAGGCGCACGTCGTCCTCGCGGCCGAAGCGCCGGGCCAGCGCCAGCACCTTGCCGAACACCTCGCGCTGCGCCTTGCCGTCCACGAGGATGAAGCCGGAGCCGCGGGCGAGCGCATTGACCAGCAGGCTCAGGATCGCCGTGGTCTTGCCGGCGCCGGTGGTGCCCGGGATGGTGATGTGCTGGCGCTCGTCCTCGGCCGTGATCCAGAGTTCGCGGCCCTGCAGGTCCCAGCCGATGAAGAACGTGCCGTCCGCTGCCTTTGGCTTGCGGGTGCCGGGAGCGGGGCTGCTGTAGTCGGGGAGGCCAGCGCTGCGCGGCAGGCGGACCGGCAGCCGCACCCGCCGGGTCAGCACCCAGGCGGCGTAGAAGATCGAGGCCGGCAAGGTGAGGTTGAGGACTGCAGGAGTGACGTAGGTTCCTGCTGCCACCGCGGCCAGCACGAAGCCGGAAGCGGAGCTTTGAAGCGCCTCGGACAGCCGCACCGTGAAGGGACGGATGTCGCGCAGCGATCGTATGCCGCTGCGCTCGTACTGGTCCTGGGGGCCGACGATCTCGCGCGGGATCACGGCAGGGGTGTCCAAACGGGGATCACCGGGCAGGAGCAGAAGGCCCGGCCGGGCTGCGGCTGGACGCCCGGCCTCATGGGTGCAGGCCGAACGGGTTGGCGCCACCACTGCCGGAGGGGGGCTGGCCCGGGGGCGGCTGGACTGTGGGCGCGGCGCGTAGCTGGTCCGTGAAGGCCGCTGGAACCTGACCGGGATCGGCGGCGGCTGCCGGGACACGCGGGAGCGGGCGGTCGGGGAAGGCATGCTGCTCCCGAAGTGCAGCCGTCGCGGAGGAGGGCCTGGCAGGGGCTGCCTGGGCGGACTGAAAGTCAGCGCCGCGCGGGCCGGTGTGCCGGCCGACCTCGTAGCCGCCGAAGAGCATGAGCAGGCCTGCCACCGACGTCAGCATCCGCCGGCGCTTGAAGGCTACTGCCCTGCCAGGCGCCGGAGCCGCCAGTGGCGGGGCCGGCAGCAGCGGCAGGGGCGCGTAGCCGATGGAGACGTGGACATAGGCCCCGTCCGGTATTTCGATCTGCATGCCCTCTCCTCCACTGTTGTGCGTGCCGAGGCATCCTGCCCGGCGGCTTTGCGAACGGGTGCGGGTGCTACGCGGGGGCGCCTGGCTTCGTCTGGGCTGCTGCAGCCTTGTGCAGCGCTGCC
>CAXTDP010000787.1:2596-3008 GCA_964242295.1 uncultured Acetobacteraceae bacterium
GCTTGCCAGCCAGGCGCTCGACGGCCCAGTGGTCGCGTGCGCCCGCCGCCTCGGCCCGGGGGTTGGGGTGGATGTAGCAGCCCGCTCCCTGGGTCTCGAAGCCAAGCGAATGCAGCGCATACCAGAACGACCGGTCCACCAGCTTGAGCCAGGCAAACTGGCCGGGCGCCAGCACGCCGGCCTGCATCCGGGCAGCCACCAGCAGGCTCATGAGTGCCGGGTGCGTGAAGGCGTGCCGCCCGGCCGCCGCCAAAGCCGGGCTCACGACGGCATGGTCTAGCAGCATCTGGTCCACGATGGGCACGACGGAGACCGGAAAGGCGAGGGGCGCGTCCGGCCCTTCCGGATGGTCACGGCCTGGCGTGCCGGCCAGCGCGGCGGACACCTCGCCCAGCAGATCCTGCGCCTCCGC
>CAXTDP010000788.1:0-2990 GCA_964242295.1 uncultured Acetobacteraceae bacterium
AGGACCGGACCCAGGATCAGGCACAGAAGGTTGGGCAGGCCCGGCGTCCCCCCAGGTTCCGGCGTAACAGGGGCAGGCCCTCCAATGTTGCCCCCCCGCCCCGCCGGCCCTATTCATCGGCAATCATGGACCTTCCCGAGCCACAGCATGTCTTAACACAGCAGACCGCGACCTTCGGCGGTCCGTTCATGCTGGATTGCGGCACGGCGCTGCCGTCCGTGACCGTCGCCTACCGCACCTATGGCGTCCTGAACGCGGACCGCAGCAATGCCGTGCTGGTCTGCCATGCGCTGACCGGCGACCAGTATGCGGCGGAACCGCATCCTACCACCGGCAAGCCGGGCTGGTGGAGCCAGGTCATCGGGCCGGGCTTGCCGGTTGACACCGGGCGCTTCTTCGTCGTGTCCGTCAACGTGCTCGGCGGCTGCATGGGCAGCACCGGGCCGCGCAGCCTGTGTCCTGATACCGGGGAGCAGTGGGGCACCGGCTTCCCGCCGATCACCATACGCGACATGGTGCGGGCGCAGCACCTGCTGACGGAGCGGCTGGGCATCGCCCGGCTGTTCGCCGTCGTCGGCGGCAGCATGGGCGGGATGCAGGCGCTGGAATGGGCGGCGACCTACCCGGACCAGGTGTTCGCCTGCGTGCCCATCGCGACGGCGCCGTTCCATTCGGCGCAGAACATCGCCTTCCATGAGGTCGGGCGGCAGGCGATCTTCGCCGACCCCGATTGGGACGCCGGCGAATACTGGCGCACCGACAAGGCCCCGGCGCGCGGCCTGGCCGTGGCCCGCATGGCGGCGCACATCACCTACCTCAGCGAGCAGGCGCTGACCCGCAAGTTCGGCCGCCGCCTGCAGGCGCAGGACGTGGGCCGCGACGGGTCGGTGCTGTTCGGCGACATGTTCGAGGTGGAAAGCTATTTGCGCCACCAGGGCAGCACCTTCGTCAACCGCTTCGACGCCAACTCATATCTGACGATCACCCGGGCGATGGACCGCTTCGACCTGGCGGCGGAGCATGACGGCGACCTGGCGGCGGCGTTCCGTGGCACACGGACGCGGTTCTGCGCGGTGTCGTTCGATAGCGACTGGCTGTTCCCGACGGCGCAGTCCCGCAGCATCGCCCGCGCCCTGAACCGCGCCGGGGCGAACGTCAGCTTCGTCGAGATCGCGTCGGACAAGGGCCACGACGCCTTCCTGCTGCACGAGCCGGATTTCCACCGCACCCTGTCCGGCTTCCTGTCCGGCTGCGCGGAGCATGCGCGGCTGTGAAGCAGCAGCCGGTGCAGCAGGTGGCCAAGAACATGCGGCTGGACCTGCAGCTCATGTCGGAGATGATCGCGCCGGGGTCCCGCGTGCTGGATATCGGCAGCGGTGACGGCACGCTGATCGAGCACCTGTTCCGCACCCGCGGCTGCGATGCGCGGGGGATCGAGATCGACATGGCGGAGGTGACGCGCGCCGTGGCGCATGGGCTTCCGGTGATGCATGGGGACGCCGACACGGACTTGCAGCATTACCCCGATGCGCTGTTCGACTACGTCGTGCTGTCCCGCACCTTGCAGGCGGTGGAGCGGCCGCAAGAGGTTTTGCGGCAGATGCTGCGGATCGGCACGCGGGCGCTGGTCAGCTTCCCGAACTTCGGCCATTGGCAGGTGCGGTGGCAACTTCTGGGCTCCGGCCGGATGCCGATGACGCCGACGTGGGACCGGCCCTGGTATGAGACGCCGAACATCCATCCCTGCACCATCCGCGACTTCTTCGCGCTGTGCGCGCAGGAGGGGTATGCGGTGGAGCAGTGGCTGGCGGTGGACGATGGCGGCCGCCGGGCGCCTTGGCGGCGGTTCCCGGGGCTGGCGAACCTGTTTGGGGAGCAGGCGTTGTTCCTGCTGCGGCGGGCTTAGCCGGGGGTGCGGGCCTTGTTAGGCTAGGCCCAGGAACACTGCCAAGGCACGGTTGACGGTTACCATGGCTGCATCGTCGAGGCGGCCGAATGCCGGGCCGATTCTTGCCCGCAACGGGGTTTGCGGCCTGTCCACCATGATCTGCGACGGTTTAATTAATCCGTTCGAGGGCGTCGGCTCTACCAGCACCCGCACCAATGGCGCATCCACCAGCGTGCCGGTAATTGGCAGGACCGTGACGGCGGGCGGATCAGCGAAGGCATCAGCCTGGATGATTAAGGCTGGGCGAGGCTTGCCCTGCTCGCCTTGTAGGGCGACCATGACCAGGTTGCCTCGCTTCACTCCGTCCAGCCGGTCTTGTCCGAAACGTCGAACCCGGCATCCTCCCCGGACGTTTCGGCATGACAGATCAGGCGCGACTGCCTGGCGCACTCCTGCGCGAAGCCCGGGGCGCGGGTGTCCGGGACCCATATCTGCACTGGTCGCAACCCGGCAGCCCGCAGCTTGTCCCGCCTGCGCTTCACCCGCCCAGCGCTGCTGCTTGTCTTTGCTATGCGTGACATGTCACGGAGTGGCGTTGGGGAGTCCAGCGCGGCTGTCTTCTACCGCGCCAGGTGCCTGTCGAAGAACGCCGTGATGTCCCCGAACACCTCCTTGGTCTCCGGCGCTGCCGGGTCGAACAGATACTGCGCGTGCGACAGCCCCTCATACACGTTCAGGTCCGCCTCCACCCCGGCCCGGCGCAGCTTACGGTGGGTCCGCACCGTGTTGGACAGGAACAAGTCCCGGGTGCCGCTGGTCAGGATTGCCGGCGGCAGCCCGGTGAAATCGCCGTAGATCGGCGACAACTGCGGGTCCCGCATGTCGTGCCCGGCGGCATACAGCTTCGCGGCATGGGTCAGGTAGCCGCTGTAGCTGACCAGCACGTTGTCCAGCCACTCGTGGGTCCGGTAGGTGTCCCCGGTTTCGGTCAGGTCCGCCCAGGGCGTGCCCGGCGCCATGGCGGCGGGCAGCGGCAGGCCTTCGGCCTTGGCGCGCAGCATGAGCGCGAGCGCCATGCCGCCGCCGGTGCTGGTGCCGACCA
>CAXTDP010000789.1:0-2989 GCA_964242295.1 uncultured Acetobacteraceae bacterium
CACCCCGGCGGACGGCGCGCACCTACGGGACCTAGTGACCCGGCAGGAGGCGGCGCTGGCGAAGCCCGACTTCGCCGCCTTCTTCGCGCTGGACGAGGCGATGCACCGCCACCTCGTCGGCATGGCCGGGCGGCCCTTCGTGTGGCAGGTGATCGCCGGCGCCAAAGCGCAGCTCGACCGCGTGCGCTTCCTGTCGCTCGCCGATCCCGATTGGCCCGGCATGATCCTGGGTCAGCACGGCGCCATCGTGGACTGCGTGCTGGCCGGCGACGGCGCCGGAGCGGCGGAGGTGATGCGGGCGCACCTGCAAACCGCCTTCGCCGCTATCGGCCGCATCGCCGCCCAGCACCCGGAGTTCTTCGAGGGCCTGGACGCCCCGCAACGCGCAGCCGGATAGGACAAGCCGCATGGAGCAAACCTGGCGCTGGTGGGGGCCGGACGATCTCATCACCTTGCCCGACGTGTGCCAGGTCGGGGCCACCGGCATCGTGACGGCGCTGCACGGCATCCCGACCGGGGACGTCTGGCCCGCCGCGGCCATCGCTGCCCGGAAGCGCGCCATCGAGGCCGACCCGTCGCTCGGCCTGCGCTGGAGCGTGGTGGAAAGCGTGCCGGTGCACGAGGCCATCAAGCTCGGCGAGGGCGGGGCGGAGCAGTACCTTGACGCCTACTGCCAAACGCTGGCCAACCTGGGCGCGGCCGGGGTGGACACGGTATGCTACAACTTTATGCCCGTGCTGGACTGGGCGCGCACGGAACTGCGGGCGCCGCTACCCGGTGGCGCCACCGCGCTGCGCTTCAACGCGCACGAGTTCGCGGCCTTCGACGTCCACATGCTGCGGCGCCCCGGCGCGGAGGCGAACTGGGCGCCGGACGTGCTGGCCCGCGCTCGCGCCTGGCATGGCGCCGCGACGGAGGCGGACCTGCAGGCGCTGCTCGGCACCATCATGGCCGGCTTGCCCGGCGCCTTCGACCGCTACGACATCGAGGGGCTGCGCCGGATGCTGGCGCGGTATGCGGACACCGGGCCGGAGCGGCTGCGGGACAACCTGCGCCGTTTCCTGCACGCCGTGGTGCCCGCGGCAGAGCGGGCCGGCGTCCGCCTGGCGATCCATCCCGACGACCCGCCTCGGCCGTTACTAGGTTTGCCGCGGATCTGCTCAACCGCGGAGGACATCGCCTTCATCCTGGGTGCCGTGGACAGCTCCGCCAATGGCTTGACGCTGTGCACGGGGTCGCTAGGCGCTAACCCGGCCAACGACTTGCCCAGCATCGCCAGGCGCTTCGCCGGCCGCATCCACTTCGCCCACCTCCGCAACGTATCCAACGAGCCCGACGGGTCGTTCATGGAAGCGGACCACCTGGGCGGCGGCACCGACATGGTGGCGGTGGCGCATGCGCTGCTGCAGGAGCAAGCGCGGCGCCGGGCCGCGGGCGACCCGCGGTGGCGCATCCCGTTCCGCCCGGACCACGGGCACGAGCTGCTGGACGACGTGGGCAAGCCGACCCACCCCGGCTACCCCGCCATCGGCCGGATGCGCGGCCTGGCGGAGTTGCGCGGCGTGATGGCGGCCCTGTCGCACCAGCACGGGCTGCCGCTGTAGTGCGCTTGTCGAACGCAACGCTCGCGCACCTGCCGCCCGGGGTGCGCCGGCCCGGATATGACCGCGCCGCCGTTCAGTCCGGCATCGTCCACCTGGGCATCGGCGCCTTCCACCGCGCGCATCAGGCGGTCCTGGCCGACGCCGTCCTGCGCGCCGGGGACCTCCGCTGGGGCATCACCGCCGCCAGTCTGCGCAGCCCCGCCACCCGGGACGCCCTGGCGCCACAGGACGGGCTGTATGCGCTGAACGTGCGCGGGGAGGCCGACGACTACGCCGTGATCGGCAGCGTCGGCCGAATCCTGGTCGCGCCGGAGGACCCGGCTGCCCTGCTTGCCGCCCTGGCGCACCCCGCGACCCGCATCGTCAGCCTGACGGTGACGGAAAAGGCCTACTGCCTGGACCCGGCCACGAGCATGCTGGACGAGGCGCATCCCGATATCCTGCACGACGTGCGGCGCCCCGAGGCGCCGTGCTCGGCGCCAGGGGTCTTGGTGGCCGCGCTGGCCCGGCGGCGCACCGCTGGTCTGCCGCCGCCCACCCTGCTGTCTTGCGACAACTTGCCGCACAACGGCGCTACGCTGCACCGCCTGCTGCTGGCGCTGGCGTCGCGGATGGCGCCGGGGCTGGAAGGGTGGATCAGGGACGAGGTTGCCTGCCCGGACAGCATGGTGGACCGCATCGTGCCGGCCACGACGGATGCTGACCGCGCCCGCGTGTCCGCTGCGCTTGGCATGGATGACGCCTGGCCCGTGGTGGCCGAGCCATTCCTGCAATGGGTGGTCGAGGACCGCTTCTCCGCCGGCCGCCCGGACTGGGACGCGCATGGCGCCATGCTGGTGTCCGACGTGGCGCCGTTCGAGGCGATGAAGCTGCGGATGCTGAACGCCGCCCATTCCGCCATCGCCTACCTCGGCCTGCTGGCCGGGGACGCGACGGTGGCCGATGCGGTGCGGGACCCTGGCCTTGCCGCCTTCGTGCGCGGGCTGATGCGGGATGCCGCGGCAACCTTGTCCATGCCGCGGGGCATGGATATCGCCGAATATGGGGAAGCGCTGATGGCCCGCTTCGCCAACCCTGCGCTGCGGCACCGCACGGCGCAGATCGCCGGGGACGGCTCGCAGAAGCTGCCGCTGCGGCTGATTGACCCGATGCGCGACCGGCTGGACCGGAGCCTGCCCATTGCGCGGCATGCGATGGCCGTCGCAGCCTGGATGCAGCACGTCGCCACCGCCGCGGAGGTGCAGGACCCCCGTGCGGCGGAGCTGGCACGGGCGGTAGGATCAGGCGGTCCGGCCGCCCTGCTCGACGTGGCGGCGGTGTTTGGCGGCCTGGCGGCCCGGCCGGACGCCCGCGGCGCCATCCTGGCTGCGCTGGCTCGGCTGCGG
>CAXTDP010000790.1:0-2985 GCA_964242295.1 uncultured Acetobacteraceae bacterium
GCCGGAAACGCCGCGCCGCCGCCCAGCAGCATGGCGCAGCCGGCCAGGGCCAGCGCCGTGCCCAGCCCGTGGCGCAGGGTCAGCCGCAGCCCGAGCAACGCGGCCGACAACAGCACGATCAGCAGCGGCCAGGTGTAGTTGATGAGGTTCGCCGTGGCTGCGGGGGCGCGGGCCAGCGAGGCGAAGTAGAGGGCGTGGAAGCCGAACAGCCCGCCGACGCCGTGCAGCCAGGCTAGGGGCGGCTGGCGCAGGTCCTGCAAGCGCCCGCTTGCGGCGAGCCAGGCCAGGCCCAGGCTGCCGGACACGGCGAAGCTCATCGCCGTGAGCTGCAGCGGCGGCACCCCGGATGCGGCGCGGGACAGCAAGGCCAGCACGGCCCATAGCCCGATTGCGCCGCACCCGGCGAGGGTCGCGCCCCGCACGGGGGCAACCACCCGCTAGTACATGTGCTGGCCGCCGTTGATGGACAGCGTGGAGCCGGTGATGAAGTCGCCGTCGTCCGCGGTCAGGAACGCCACGCCGCGGGCGATGTCCTCGGCATGGCCGAGGCGGCCCATCGGGATGCGGGCGATGATCTTGGTCAGCACGTCGGGCGGCACGGCGCGCACCATCTCGGTGTCCACGTAGCCCGGGGCGATGGCGTTCACGGTGATGCCGAACCGGGCGCCTTCCTGGGCGAGGGCCTTGGTGAAGCCGTGGATGCCGGACTTGGCGGCGGCGTAGTTGACCTGGCCATACTGACCCGCCTGGCCGTTGATGCTGCCGATGTTGACGACCCGGCCGAACTTCGCCGCGCGCATCGCGTCGAACGTCAGCTTGCACAGGTTGAAGCAACTGCCGAGGTTGGTGTCCATGACCGCGTCCCACATGTCGCGGGTCATCTTGGCCATGGTGGTGTCACGGGTGATGCCGGCGTTGTTGACCAGGATCTCGATGGGTCCGTGCTCGTCGTGGATGCGCTTCACCGCCGCCTCGCAGGCCGCGTAGTCGCCGGCGTCGAACCTGAGGTTCGGGATGCCGGTGACCTTGGTGAAGTTCTCGGCGGCGGCGTCGTTGCCGGCGTAGCTTGCGACGACATGCCGCCCGGCGTTCTTCAGCGAGATGCTGATCGCGGCGCCGATGCCGCGTGTTCCACCCGTTACGAGTGCTACTCGTGCCATGTTCTTGCTTCCTCCCCAGCTTAGCAGCCGTATGTTGGCTGCTTTGCCGGGGAGGGTCCAGGGGTCAGGCGGTCAGCGCTCCAGGCACATGGCGACGCCCATGCCGCCGCCGATGCACAGGGTCGCCAGGCCCTTCTTGGCGTCGCGCTTCTGCATCTCGTGCAGCAGCGTCACCAGGATGCGGGCGCCTGAGGCTCCGATGGGGTGACCGATGGCGATGGCGCCGCCGTTCACGTTCACCTTACCGGTGTCCCAGCCCATGTCCTTGTTGACGGCGGCAGCCTGGGCGGCGAAGGCCTCGTTGGCCTCGATCAGGTCGAGGTCGGCGGTGGACCAGCCGGCGCGCTGCAGGGCCTTGCGGCTGCTGGGGATGGGTCCGGTGCCCATGACCGCCGGGTCCACGCCGGCAGTGGCGAAGCTGGCGATGCGGGCCAGCGGGGTGAGGCCGCGCTTGGCGGCCTCGGAGGCCGACATCACCACCAGGGCAGCGGCGCCGTCGTTGATGCCGCTGGCGTTGCCGGCGGTGACGGTGCCTTCCTTGCTGAAGGCGGGGCGGAGCTTGGCCATCGCCTCGACGGTGCTGTCATGGCGGATGTATTCGTCGTCGGCGACGACCACGTCGCCCTTGCGGCCCTTGATCGTCACAGGGGCGATCTCGTCCTTGAAGCGCCCGGCCTTTTGCGCCGCGCTCGCCTTCTGCTGGCTGCCGGCGGCAAGCTCGTCCTGCTGCTGGCGGGTGATCTGGAAGGCGGTGGCGACGTTCTCCGCCGTGGTGCCCATGTGGTAGCCGTGGAAGGCGTCCCACAGGCCGTCCTTCAGCATGGTGTCCACCAGGCCCAGCTCGCCCATCTTGGTGCCGGCGCGCAGGTGCGCGGCGTGGGTGGACTGGCTCATGCTCTCCTGGCCGCCGGCGACGACGATGGCGCTCTCGCCGGTGCGTATCTGCTGGGCGGCGAGGGCCACGGTGCGCAGGCCGCTGCCGCAGACCTGGTTGATGCCGAAGGCGGTGGCGCTGTCGGGGATGCCGGCGTTGCGGGCGGCTTGGCGAGCCGGGTTCTGGCCCTGGGCGGCGGTCAGCACCTGGCCGAGGATGACCTCGTCCACGTCGGCCGGGTCGAGGCCGATGCGCTCCATGGCGGCCTTGAGGGCGACGGTGCCCAGGGTATGCGCGGGCAGGGTGACGAACCCGCCGTTGAAGCTGCCCACCGGCGTGCGGGCGGCGGATACGATGACCACGTCTTCCATAGCGTCGTTTCTCCCTTATGCCGTGGTTACATAAGCCGTTACAGGGTTCGCAACCAGTGCAGCAGGGGCAGCCACAGCGCATCCCTGGCCCGCGGTCCCGCCACCATGCTGATGTGCCCGGCCTTGGGCTGGTGCAGCACGGCACCGGGAATCAGGCCGGCGAGCGGCAGCGCGGATTGGGGGGGCACGATCCGGTCCCGGCCCGGGGCGGCGACGAAGGTGGGAACGGCGACCGCCGCCGGGTCAACGATGCCGCCGGCAACGCGCCATCTGCCGCGGCCCGGGGCGTTGTCGCCATACCACACGCCCAGGGTCTCACGGGCGATGCGCGCGCCCAAGGGGACGCCGTCGTTCAACCAGTCCTCCAGGGCCACGAAGTCCCGCGCCGCGTCGCCTGCCTGGTCCATGCGGGCGAAGGCCCGGTACTTGGCGGCGATGGCGCCGGGGTCGGGCAGGGCGAACAGGGTTTGCAGCGCATCCACCGGCAGGGTGCCGGTCGCGGCCAGCAGCGGCTCGATCAGCGGCAGGGCGGCGGACAGGCGGCGCGCCTGGTCCCGCCCGGCGCCATGGAAGTCCCACG
>CAXTDP010000791.1:0-2978 GCA_964242295.1 uncultured Acetobacteraceae bacterium
GGAGTGGGGACGCCCGATCTCCGTCCGCATTGCCTGAACCACAGCGGGGGTTGGGGTAGCTGCGACCACATCCCAGGTCCATGCAACACGGCTGCACCGGCATATACGGGCAACGCTGCCGTCGTGGCAATCGGTCCCGCCGGGAGGCACCTCCTCCGCGGCAGCGCCTCGACGAGGAGAGCATGCAAACCTCTGGGGGATAATCAGGCCCTCCCTGCGACGGCCTGATTATCCCCCAGAGGTTTGCATGCTCTCTTACCCGACACAGCCGCTCGTCAGCTACCAGGCCCTACCAACAACTGTCTGGGTGGATCTTTCCTCCACTGGTGAACCACGCCATTGGGGCGCACTGAATTTTTCAGGCTAGGATGCACCTCCGTTGCGCTGCAGACGCATGTAGATCCCCGGCATCACCGGCCCCAGCGGCGGCTACGAACTCGTAAAAGTCGCGAGCAGGCCTGCCAGCAGCCGTCCCCGTGGGATTAGGCTGTCCACCAGCAGGTGCTCCTGGAGAGTATGCCCGCCAGCCCCGAGCACCCCTAGCCCATCCAGGGTCGGCACCCCCAGTGCCCCCGTGAAGTTGCCGTCCGAACCACCGCCTGCGCTTCTATGCGGCAAGGGGATGCCGATCTGCTTTGCGAGTGCCTCCGCTTGGGCATACAGCGCAAGCGTCCGCGCATCCGGCTCCCACACCGGCCGGGTCACGGTGCGCGTCACCTCGAACTGCACGTCATTGTCACGTCCCGCGAGTGCCAGCATCCGCTCCACCCCGCGATCCAGGTCGGCCTGCCGCTTGGCCATGCTCAGCACCTGCGCCGTGCAAGTGGACGCGACGCAGTTCACCCACTCCCCGCCTCGGATCACGCCGACGCTGAACGTGCAGTCCTCCGTCGTCATGTCCTCGATCTCGATGATCCGCCGGGCCATTGCGCGGATGGCGGAACGCCCTTCCGACAGCCTGGCGCCGGCATGGCTTGGCCGCCCCGTCGTCTCGATCGCAAAGCGCGCGATGGCGTAACGCCCGGTCGTGACCTCGTGCCCGGGACCGCCGGGCTCCGGCACTAGCACGGCCGCATGGCGGGACGCCTCGGCCTCGATCAGGTCGCGGGTCGAGGGTGAGCCTACCTCCTCGTCGCTGGTGAACAGCACCGTCACCGGCAGCGGTGTCTCGATGCCCGCCCGCACGAGTTGCCGGATTGCCTCGAGCAGCAGGAGGTTGCCGCCCTTCATGTCGTAGGCTCCCGGCCCGTAGCAGCGATTGCCCTCCCGCCGCCATGGCAGCGCGGCCAGCGTGCCAACGGGGTGCACCGTGTCCATGTGTCCCATCAGCAGCAGCCCGGGCTCACCCCGCCGCGCATGCGGCAGCGTTGCCCGGATGCAGTCGCCATAGCCCATACGGCCGGGAATGCGTTCGACCTGGGCGTGCATCAGAGAAAGGTCGCGGGTCGCCAGATCCATCATGCGGTTGACGGCTGTGGCGTCATGCGTCGGGCTCTCGCACTCGACCCAAGGTCGCAGATCAGCAAGCATTTGCTCGGGGTCAAACGGGAGTTCTGCAGGGATCATGGCGAGTCCTTACGACGACGGGGGAACGGCATCCTTGAGCCGGCACTCCGACGGCGCCAAGCCACCGCATCCGGGCCAGCCAAGGTCTGCCTGCCGCTGTGGCCAGCCGCAAACTGGCCAGTCCGCACAAGGCCAACGCCAGCGCAGGCCATCAATCCGGCATTGAACAATCACCTGCGCAGACGGCGCGTGAACTGCGGCAGGCCCTGGCGGTCCAACACTCCAAGATGGGCCGCCATCGACGGCGTGGTCCTGCTGAGGTTTGCGTGTGCCGCTTCCGTGGACGCTCGCAGCAGCTCTGGGTCGGCATCATGCAACCCGCACAGGAAGTCGTCCGGATTGACCGCGGCGACGCCATATGGCGCCAACGCTGAAGCTGGAAAGTCGCGCAGGTTCATGGTCAGGATTGTCCCAGCCCCAGCTGCCAGCGCCGCTGCTAAAACGTGACAGTCGTCGGGGTCGGGCAGTGTCAGACCTCCCATGCGAGCCTCCCAGCCCTGCACATCCGCCTCTGGCAACGCACTGTTCATCGGCTCAAGCGTCAGCATCAACCGCTGTTCCGGCGCCCTGCCCGCTGCAGCAAGGTTGCCGATCCACTCCGCATGGATGCGCTCTGTCCAACGTGGCGCGATGACCGCGTCCACGCCGAACTGGACCAACAGGTTCCACAAATGAGAAGGGTAGAGCAGGTTGGCATCAAGGACGACGAGCGGTGGCGAGCCTGGCCCGTCAGAGGCCATACGTTCGCTCAAGGTCCTCGGTGTCGGCGGACAGCGCTTCCAGAGCCCGGCGAACCGGCTCCTCCCGGGCACGAAGGGCCAGCACGTCGGCCAGTCGGATGCGCCGATGCGCGCCGACGCGCCGGAACGGTAACAGGCCAACGTCCATGCGCCGCCGCACAAGCGGGCGGGAGATGCCCAGGATACCGGCTGCATCCTCAGGCGTGACCTCCGCATCATCGGCGAGCACGGTCACGCTGTCAGCCGAGGATAGCCGTTCAAGAAAGTCGGCCAGGGCCGGCAGGGAGGAGGCCGGAAGCGTCAACGCCTCTTCGGTCCCATCCCCGCGCACGAGGCGGAGATCGGCTTGCGCCGCCGTTCGCAGCGCTGCGGCGCTATGAGCCCCGCTTGGGCGCTCGGCAAGCGGCAAGGAATGTCGGGTTGGCGACTGGATCGGCATAACGCGATGCTACCGCTTATCTGGAATATCCGGAAGGGTTTTGTGAGGTCGGGATTCGTCTTGTTCCACAATCGGGCAACACACGCCTGATCGCCTCATGGCCGGTGGTGGCCAGAAAAGGAGGGGGCTAAAAGCTGTTCCATAAAATATATCCTTTTATGCCCATAAAGGACGTGCCATGCCGTTCCTGTGAAGCTGTCGGTATGGGCAAAGGCGAACGGACTGACATACAA
>CAXTDP010000792.1:0-2974 GCA_964242295.1 uncultured Acetobacteraceae bacterium
CGCACTTCTCCCACCCATCAATCACCCATACGCCGGCAATCTCGCAACAGGCTCCAGAGCGTGAAAACAACGGAAGCCGGCGGTCCGCGCGGCTTTGACGCGGCCAAGAAGGTCATGGGACGCAAGCGCCACATTGCGGTGGACACACAAGGGCTGCTGCTGGGCGTTGTCGTGCATGCCGCCTCCGTCCAGGACGGCGACGGCGCGGGCGGCCTGCTTGGGCGCATCAAGCCGCTGTATTGCTGGCTGCGCGCCGTGTTCGCCGATGGCGTCTACAACCGCGTAGCCGTCCTGCTTGCCTGCTTCCTGCTCGGCCTCGTGCTGATCATCGTCAGCCGCCCCTCGGGAACAAAGGGCTTCGCCGTGCTGCCGCGCAGGTGGGTGGTCGAGCGTACACTGGGCTGGCTTGGCCGCTGGCGCCGACTGTCCCGGGACTACGAGCAGCTGCCCGAGGTGTCTGAGGCCATGGTCACCCTCGCCATGATCCGCCTTATGGTCCACCGCGCCGTCCACCCAAACCGTAAGCGGTTGGCCGCACCATGACTTCGCAAACGGGGTCTTAGAGAATTCGGCTCCGCCCCCTTGCCAAGTAGGCCCGTGTTGGACTCTACCGGACCCATGATCCGACCTGGGTTCCTGGACAGCGCTTCGCGGCAAGACCTGATCGAACTGGCTCGGGACGGGTCGGCGGCGCATCGGCTGGCGCGACGTGCGAACGCGCTGGTGCTGCTGGACCAGGGTATGAGTTGCGAGGCGATCGCGAGTGTGTTGTTGCTCGACGACGACACCGTCCGTACCTGGCACCGCCTGTATGAAGAGGACGGGATCGAGGGCCTGGTGAGCTTCGGCTACGAGGGCAGCGCATGCCGCTTGAGCGACGAGCAGCAGGACAAGCTGAAGGCTTGGGTCACCGAGGCGCTGCCGCGGTCGACGCGTGAGGTGGGCGCCTGGATCGAGACGGAGTGCGGCATCGCCTATCAGGGCCGGTCGGGCCTGATCGCGCTGCTGCATCGGCTTGGCATGGAGCATCGCTTGCCGAAAGCGGTGTCGCGCAAGCTCGATCCTGCCAAGCAGGCGGCGTTCATCAGGGCGTATGAAGACCTGCTCAACCACATGGCCTATGACGAGGCGGTGCTGTGCGGCGACGCGGTGCATCCGACGCACGCGGTGCGGCCGGTGGGGTGCTGGGGGCCAAAGGACACCAAGGTGGCGGTGTCACCGACCAGCGGCCGTCAGCGCTTGAACATCCACGGTGCCATTGATCTGGAGACCGGTCAGACCCGCATGCTGGAAGCGGCAACGGTGGATGCGGCCAGCACCATCATGCTGTTGATGGCGATCGAGGCGATGTATCCGGACAAGCGGCTGATCCACCTGTTCGTGGACAATGCCCGTTATCATCATGCGAAGCTGGTGCAGGCTTGGCTGGATCGGCCGGAGTGCCGGATCAAGCTGCATTTCGTCCCCGCCTACTGCCCCCATCTCAATCCGATCGAGCGGCTCTGGGGGTTGATGCACAAGCATATCACCCACAACCGCTGCTACGAGCGGTTCGCCGACTTCCGACAGGCTATGCTGACGTTCCTGCGCGAGACAGTGCCAAGACATTGGACGGCATATTGCGACGACGTGTCAGACAACTTCCGTATCATCTCGCCCAAGGATTTCCGGATTCTCGCGTGAGCGGGGTATAGAGCGGCAGCTTGTCCTGCGAGATGCCCCGGTGCGGGCGTAGCCAGGAACGCAGCAAGGACCAGAACCCTTCGATCGTGTTGACGTGGACCTCGCAGAAGCCGTCGCCGTCCTCGTCGCGTGCATACTCGCCTCGCCCGTGGCAGACCGTCTTGTGCCGATAGCCCCAGGCGTCCAGGCGGGCATAGACGCCATACTCGTCCGTGTGGACCAAGCTGCCTGCGGCGACCGTGCCCTCGATGATCGGCTTGATTGTCCTTTGCTGCACGTTGGCTGGTGGTGCCCGGCCAGCACCGTGCCGGTGAGGTCATCGAAGCGGCTGCCGCATCCTTTGCAGCGGTAGCGCTGACGACAGGGCTGGGTGTCGTCGCACCCGTCGCGGATCACGGCCTCGCTGTCGCACCCGGGGCAGCGCGCTCCCTCCGGCCAGCGCTTCTCGCGCACAAAGGCGAAGCACTTGGCGTCGTCCATTAGGGCCGAGATGTTGAACAAGTCAGGCGTGGCCATGATGGTGCGGGCTCCTCGCGAGAGCCGGTCAGCTATGCCCACTCTCCACCGCACACCAGCCCTCGGCCGCCCCGCAACTCTGCACCAACCTCACCACCCCGGAACCCGATAAGAGCCATTCGAGATATCTTAGCGAATCCCAGAATTACGTGCAGCCCGACATCCAGGTCTCCTTCAGGTCGCCTGCCGCGGTAGCCTCATCGGCTGAGGTCACCGCTCGGGGAGGCCGACTTTGGGATCACCTGACCGTTTGCTCAAAACTGATGCGGTGGACGGCTCCTGTTCGGCATCGTGTGCCAGGCTCGTAGCTGTTGAGTGCAACGAGCTGCAAGGATCCACACCACTTGTCGCCCAATCTGGGCAGCCGGCGCCGGATCCGGTTGGCGAAACCCTGACCGAATTTGAGGCGCCACTGCCGCACGGTCTCATGGTTGACCGTGACGCCGCGCGGCCAGCAGCTCGTCCACGTGCTGCAGGCTCTGTGGGAAGCGGAAGTAGAGCCATACCGCGTGGCTGATCACCTCGGCCGGGAACCGGTGGCCAGCGGAACTGGGAGGAGCGGAGGCTACCATCCTGTCCGGCCACCATAGCGTCAAACTGCCTGACCTTTGGGACCCATCGGCGCGTGCCCACCGCTGGTGGCCCATCGGACGGCGGCCATCGTCACAACTCGGTCAGGTGCGCCTTGAGAAACTCGATCAGCCGGCGGGTCGCGAGCGGCAGGGTCCGGCCCGGGAGGTAGACGGCGTGCAGCCATCGCGTTGCCTCGGGAAGA
>CAXTDP010000793.1:0-2973 GCA_964242295.1 uncultured Acetobacteraceae bacterium
TTGTGGCGGAAGAGCGCACGGTGAAGGGCAGCTACATCGGCACCTGCGTGCCGGCACGCGACATCCCGCGCTACGTCGCCCTGTATCGCGCGGGCAAGTTGCCGGTGGACCGGCTGATGAGCGGCAAGCTCACCTTGGATAGGATCAACGAGGGCTTCGACCGCCTGCACGAGGGCCGGGCGGTGCGGCAGGTCATCGAGTTCGCGACATGAGCGGCGCAGGAACAGGGTCCACGCCCTATGACTTCGGCCTGGGGACCTTGGCGGAGTTTTGGGCGCAGGCGGGCAAGTCCGCCATGCAGGCCCAGGAACAGGCCGGGCGGATGATGGCCGAGGCCATGAGGGCGATGCCCGGCATGGGCGGGGACGCCCCCGCCTTCGCCGCCCTGTCGCCGGACACGGCGGAGCTGGCGCGGGCTGGGCAGGCGATGTCCGATTTATGGACGACCGCAACCGGGCTGTCTCAGACCATGTCCACGGCCCTGGCGTCTGCCGGCAAGGCCGCGGACCCCACGGTTGACGCGACGCTCCGTGCCGTGGCCGATCCGCGCACCTGGCTGGCGAGCATGGGCGGGATGGACGGGGCAGTCGGCAAGATCGCGGAGGGGCCGCAGCTTGCCGACCTGTGGAACACGGAACGGCAGCAGGCCCGCGTGGTGCAGGCCTGGCTGGAGGTGCGTCGCCGCGGGCTGGAGCACAACGCGGTGCTGCTGGAGGCATGGCTGCGCGCGGGCCAGGCTTTCACGGAGGAGTTGGGCGGGCGGACCCGGGCGGATGGGCGCATGCCGGACCAGAAGGCGATGCTGGCGCTGTGGACCGAGACGGCGAACCGTGTGCTGCTGGCAACGCAGCGGTCGGAGCCGTTCCTCAAGACGCAAGCTGCGATGATCCGCGCCGGGACCGAGCTGCGCCTGGCGCAGCAGCAGGTGGCGGAACGCTGGGCGGAAAGCTTCGGCTTGCCGACGCGGACCGAGCTGGACGACGTGCACCGGACCGTGACGGAGCTGCGCCGCGAGTTGCGCGCCCTCAAGCGCCAGGGCCGTCCCGCCCCGGCCGTTGCGCTGGCCGTGCGCAGGGCATCCCGGAAGGAGCGGAAGCCATGACGGAGGGAAATATGGCCCCAGCCGATGCGATGACCGCCGCGGCCGGCGCGATGACGGAGGCCGCACGCCTGAGCGCCAAGCTGCTGGCGGGGACGGAGCTGTTCGGTCGCCTGCGGAACACCGACGTGCAGATTGCCACAACACCCAAGGACCTGGTGTGGCACCAGGACAAGGTGAGCCTGTATCGCTTTCGCCCGCTGGCCGAGCAGCGGGTGCGGGTGCCGGTGCTGCTCGCCTACGGGCTGATCGGCCGTTGGACCATGACGGACCTGCAGGACGACCGTTCCCTGGTGCGGAACCTGCTGAACCTGGGCGTGGACCTGTATGTGGTGGACTGGGGCAACCCGTCCCGCGCCGACCGCTTCCTGACCCTGGACGACTATGTGTGCGGCTACCTCGGCGGCTGCGTGGAGGAGATCGCCCGGCGGGCCGGAGTGGAGCGCGTGAACCTGCTCGGCGTCTGCGAGGGCGGCGTGTTTACCACCTGCTACGCGGCGCTGGAGCCGGAGCGGGTGAACACGATGACGCTCACGATCACGCCCATAGACTTCCATGCCGACGCGGTGGACGAGCGGCCCGGCCACGGCTTCATCAACGTGTGGACCCGTGCCCTGCCGCCCGAGGACGTGGACCGGCTAATTGAAGCCCATGGCACCCTGCCCGGCGAGTTCATGGGCGCGGTGTTCAACCTGATGACGCCCATGCGGACGATGTACAAGTACAACCTCGACCTGCTCGACGTCGTGGACGACGAGAAGCGGCTGCTGAACTGGCTGCGGATGGAGAAGTGGATTGCCGACCGCCCGGACCACCCAGGCGAGGCGGCGAAGCAGTGGCTGAAGGACTTGTATCAGCAGAACAAGCTGATCCTGAATGAGCTAGAGCTGGACGGGCGCCGGGTGGACCTGGGGCGGATCACCATGCCGGTGCTGAACGTGTATGCGAAGGACGACCACATCATCCCGCCCGCCACCAGCCGCGCCCTGGGCGCCAAGGTCGGCACCCCGGAGTACGAGGAGCTGGGCCTGCCGGGCGGCCATGTCGGCGTGTTCGTCGGCGGCAGGTCGCAGAAGCTGTTTGCCCCAGCTGTCGCCGCGTTCCTTCAAAAGCACGACGGAGCCGGACAAGCCAAAGGTGGCCCCCCTGCATGAAGAACAAGATCGTCTCGGCGGCCGAGGCTGTTGCGGTCATACGGGCCGGCGACACGGTGTCAGTGGCCGGCTTCGTCGGCATCGGCACGCCCGACGAGCTGCTGATCGCCCTGGAAACGCGGTTCCGCGAAATGCGGGAGCCAGCTGGCCTGACCTTGGTGTTCGCCGCGGCGCCCGGCGACGGGCGGGACCGCGGCTTGAACCGGCTGGCGCATCCAGGCCTGGTCAAGCGCGCGGTCGGCGGGCACTGGTCCCTGGTGCCAAAGCTGGCCAAGCTGGCGATGGACGGGGAGATCGAGGCCTACAACCTGCCGCTGGGCTGCATCGCGCAGCTCTACCGCGACATCGCGGCGCGGCGGGCGGGGCTGCTGTCCCGGGTGGGGCTGCGGACCTTCGTGGACCCCCGGCTGGACGGCGGCAAGATCAACGCCCGTACGACCGAGGACCTGGTCGAGCTGCTGTTGGTCGGCGGCCAGGAATACCTGCTCTACAAGGCGTTCCCGATCCAGGTGGCGCTGCTGCGCGGCACCACGGCCGACACCGCTGGGAACATCACCATGGAGCGCGAGGCGCTGACGCTCGACGCGCTGCCGGCGGCGATGGCGGCGAAGAACAGCGGCGGGCTAGTCATCGTGCAGGTGGAGCGCATCGCGCAGGAAGGCTCGCTCGATGCGCGCCGGGTGCAGGTGCCGGGCGTGCTGGTGGACTGCGTGGTGCTGG
>CAXTDP010000794.1:0-2971 GCA_964242295.1 uncultured Acetobacteraceae bacterium
AAGCTGCGCTGCGCCAGGTAGGTCTTCATGGACATGATCAGCCGGGTGTCCTCGGGATCGTCGAGGTAGGCGGCGACGGCATGCGGCCCGGCGGCGTGCCGCAGTGCCCCGCGCTCGGCCCAGAAGCACAGCACCGTGCGGAACACCTCCAGCCCGGGCGCCCGCAGCATCCGCGCGGCGCCATCCGGCCGCAGCACGGCGACGACGCTGTTGGTGGTGCCGAAGTCTATGCCGATGACAGGTGGGCCGACTATGGGGGGCTTGGCGAACATGGGGTGCGGGTGATGCAGACTGACGGATGTCGGGTCAAGTCGCACGGCGGTCCTGGGTGGGATTTTGGTTGCGACCCCCGGTGGGACGGCATGGCGCCGAACTCCGGGTGCATCCCGTTCTCGCCGGTGCCAAGGTTTACCGACCAGACCGGCTGGCGGCCCGTCAAATCCTGCACCTACGCCAGCGTCAGCCGGTCAGTGCGCGTGGGGTCACGGTAGCAGAAGGAACATGCGAGGCTGTACTCGTTTGTCGGCCCGAGGCTGCGCGGGAACCGAGTTGTATCCTGAACCGCCTCAAACCCTGCCATAGCATTTTCCAGGAACCGGCGCCGCAGGCTGAACGTCATTGCGATGCGCCCTTGGACGCGGCAATCCACTTCGCCTCGAACATTGGAGATGCGGCCATACAGGCGCTTGCCGACCGCATGGGCGCGACCTAATAGCGGAATTGGACGAACAGTAGGACAGCGCTTCCGCGATCTTGGGGTTGAGGCCCGCCCAGCGGCACAGATCCTCTGGCTGCATTCCTGGGCCGGTGAGGGAGCCGCCAAACACCGCATCGATCCGCCCCTTCTCCAGGCCGGAGTCTCCGAGTGCTGCCTTGAATGCGGTGATTCCGAGTTCGTTCGCGGACTTGCCCAGATGCTGTCCTGTCGGCGTCGCGCCGATCCCGACGATGGCTACCTTGTCCTCAAGGACGCCGATTTCGGTCACCGTCCTCTCCCGCGGCACCCGTCACCCTCGCACAAGTGGACACCCTCCCTGATTCTCCGGCCGGAATGCCTCCTCGGCCGGGACTGTCTCGACGACCTCGTACAGGTCGTCGACCTGGCGGACCTGCTCCGGCGCCTTGACCCTGAAAAGGTATGCCGGATGGATCTTGCGGCCATCTTGGCGGATGCGCCCGGGCCCGAAGCAATCATCATCGGTCGGCATCTGCTTCATTGCGGCGACCGTGGCGCGCCCGGACCGCTTGGCCTCCGCAATGCCCATCTTCTGCGCGACCTTCAGGTAATGCACCACGCCGGAATAGGTCCCGGCGTGGTCGCTCGCCAGGTAAGCGTTTGGGGGAAGGTTTGGCCTCACGCGCTTGGTGAAGCTCCGTGTCCGATCGTTGAGGTCCCAGTAGAAGACTTCCGTGAGCTCGAGTCCTTGCGCGATTGCCGGGCCAATGGACACGATGTCCGGCAGGAAGCAATCCAGCGCCGCCAACGTCACGCCAGACTGTGCCAAGCCGAACTCGCCCGCTTGCTTGACGCAGTTGATCATGTCCGACCCGCCATTGGCGAAGCCGATTGCGGTTGCCCCAACTGCGTGGGCTTGCAGCAGGTATGATGAGAAGTCGGTCGTCGTGGGAAACGGATACACCGTGGCGCCCACCACCTGGCCGCCCATGGCGGTGACCACTTTCGCCGCTTTTTCGTGCAGGACGTGGCCGAACGTGTAATCGGCCACGATGAAGAACCATTTCTGCTGCTGCGGCTTGTTTCGCATGATGGCCGTGGCGGTGGAGTGCGCCAGGCACCAGGTGTCAAAGGTCCAGTGGATCAGGTTGGGGTTGCAGAACTTGCCTGTCAGGTCCGACGAAGCGGCGGCGGTGTTGAGCTGGATCTTGTCCTTATCCTGGACAAGCGAGTTGCAGGCAAACGCCACGGCCGAGTTGCCGACGCCGAGCAGTACATCCACGTTTTGCCGGTCGAACCACTCCCGCGCCACACCGACGCCGATGTCGGGCTTCTGCTGGTGGTCGGCCACGAGCAGCGTCACCGAGAGCGACGGGTCTGCCGCGACGGCTTCCGCGATCGCCTGCTGGGCGCAGACCACGCTGGTCGGCCCGTCATCATCGCGGTAAGGGCCGGACAGGTCCGTCAGCAGACCTAGGCGCAGCGTGTTGTCGGTGGCAGGGCTACTCTGCGCCCGCAATCCGGACATTGGCCAGGCGGCGGCTGCCGTCCCGATGAGTGCTCGTCGCGTGACCGCCATGATCGTGTCCTCCCCCATTTGCGTCTTGTTCGTCGTCGAGCCGGGCTTCCGGCAACTGACTGCGGCCTAGGATGAAGTCCGCACCACGCTCCGCGATCATCATGGTCGGCGCGTTGGTGTTCCCCGACGGAAGCGACGGCATCACCGAAGCATCGACCACGCGCAGCCCGTCGATGCCGCGAACGCACAGCTGAGTGTCGACCACGGCCATGGGGTCGTCGTCCCACCCCATGCGAGACGTGCCAACGAGGTGGTAGACGGTCGATCCTTGCCGGCGTGCGAAGTCCAGCAATTCGTCATCCCGTTGCAGCGCCACGCCGGGAAGCATCTCCACATCGTAGTGCCGTGCCATGGGCGTTGTTTGCAGCAGTGCCCGGGCGTTACGGATGACGGCTAGGATGGCCTGGCGATCGCCCTCCTTCGCCAGGTAGTTCGGCTGGATCGCCGGTGCGTCCACAGCTACGGCGGAACGGGCGCGGACATAGCCGGTGCTCTCGGGCCGCTGCTGATAGCCGCCGCAACTCATGCCCGGCACCGTATCCAGCATGCCGGCGAAGCCCTCCCGCAGACTACCAGGCACGAACGACAATTGCAGGTCCGAGTCGGCAAGGCCCGGCTTGGCCTGTGCCATAGGCGTGAGGTGGCCCCGGTTTTTCGGACAGGGGGTTAAGCTTGGTTTGCCTGGCGAGAAGGACGGCCCTGATGACGGGCAAGCG
>CAXTDP010000795.1:0-2966 GCA_964242295.1 uncultured Acetobacteraceae bacterium
GTGGCCAGCGCGGTCGGCGGCATCCCCGAGGTGGTGGTGGACGGCGAGACCGGCCTGCTGGTGCCGCCCATGCAGGTGCCGTCCCTCGCCGCCGCCCTGCGCAGATTGGCCGCAGACCCCGGGCTGCGTGCCCGCATGGGCGCGGCCGGGCGCGCCCGCGCCGTGACGCTGTATGATGAAGACGTGGTGCTGACCCGGACCTTGGACCTGCTGGGGCTGTAGCGGGATTTCCCGACTGCGCTCCCTGCCCTATATCCCAGGTGCAACCCTTCCGGAGTATCCGATGCCTCCTCTCCGCACCGCCGCCGTCCTTGCCGCCACCCTCGCTTTGGGAGCGCCCGCACTGGCGCAGGCTCCTGCCGCTCCGGCCAGCACCGCCGTGCAGACCGTTGACGTGATGAACAAGCTGTGGGGCCGCCATCCCGGCCTGCGCGCCAACCATGCCCAGGGCGTGGTGGTGGAGGGCAGCTTCACCCCCACGCCCGAGGCCGCGGAGCTGAGCAGCGCCGCCATCTTCGCCGGCAAGCCGGTGCCGGTCACGGTCCGCTTCTCCGACGCGACCGGCCTGCCGGACCTGGCGGACGGCGCCGAGGCCGCCAACCCGCACGGCATGGCGATCCGTTTCCGGCCAGAGGGCGCGACCTATGTGGACGTGGTGATCGTCTCCCTGCCCTACTTCCCCGTCGCCACCGGGGAGGAGTTCGTGCAACTGCTGCAAGCCGCCTCCGAAAGCGGCCCCGACGCGCCGCATCCCACCAAGATCGAGCAGTTCATCGCCGCCCATCCCGCCGCCGCCAAGGCCGGCGCCGACGTCCGTACGCCCACCAGCTTCGCGCGGGAAACTTTCAACGGCGTGGACGCCTTCATCTTCGTGAACGCCAAGGGCGAGCGGCAGCCCTTCCGCTTCCAGTTCCAGCCGGTCGCCGGCCCGGAGCACATGGACAAGGACGCCGCCGGCAAGATGTCGCCCGACTTCCTGCGGACCGAGCTGCCGGAACGGCTGAAGAAGGAGAAGGTGGAGTTTCGCATCATGGCGCAGCTCGCCAATCCCGGCGACCAGACCAAGGACCCGACCCAGCCCTGGCCCACCGACCGCCGGATGGTCAACCTGGGCACCCTGACCCTGACCAGTACCGTGGCGGACCAGGTCCAGGCACAGAAGGGCCTGCGCTTCCTACCCAACCACCTGCAGCCCGGCATTGAGGTGTCGGACGATCCGCTGATTGACGCACGGGTGCGGTCCTACGTGATCTCGTTCGGCCGCCGGTCACAGTAAGAAGACCCTGCTCCCTCTCCCTCCGGGAGAGGGTTGGAGTGAGGGAAAGCCCAGCAACACCAGCCAGCAGTGTTGGAGTCGCAGGCCCAGCATGGTCGGTGGCCGTGCAGGCAGCCTCCTTCACCCCGGCCCTCTCTCCCGAAGGAAGAGGGAGCAGAACGCACCTTTGCTCCGGTTCTCTGTCAGACCCCCTTGGACCCCGGCCCCCGCGGGGCTATGCGGGACGGCATGACCTATCTTCCGATCCGCCGTGCCCTGATCTCGGTGTCCGACAAGACCGGGCTGATCCCCCTGGCCCAAGCCCTTGCCGCGCATGGCGCCGAAATCCTGTCCACCGGCGGCAGCGCCCGCGCCCTGCGCGACGCCGGCGTGCCGGTGCGGGAAGTCGCGGACCACACCGGCTTCCCCGAAATCTTGGACGGCCGGGTGAAGACCCTGGTGCCGCAAATCCATGGCGGCATCCTTGGGCGCCGCGACCTGCCGGAGCACCTGGACCAGATGGACCGGCACGGCATCGCGCCGATAGACCTGGTCTGCGTGAACCTGTATCCCTTCGAGGCTACCGTCGCCGCCGGCGCCCCGCCCGACGAGTGCGTGGAGAACATAGACATCGGCGGCCCCGCCCTGATCCGCGCCGCCGCCAAGAACTACGACGGCGTGGCGGTCCTGACCGACCCAGCACAGTATCCGGACCTGCTGGCCGAATTGGCCAAGGGCGGCACCACCCCAGCCCTGCGCCTGCGCCTGGCTGGCGAGGCCTATGCCCGCACCGCCGCCTATGACGCCGCAATCGCCGCCTGGTTCGCGCGGGATGCGGCCCTGCCGCCGCGCATGACCCTGTCCGGCACGCGGCGCCAATCCCTCCGCTACGGTGAGAACCCGCACCAGCAGGCGGCCTTCTACGTCAACGGCGACCGCCGCCCCGGCATCGCCACCGCCACCCAGGTCCAGGGCAAGGAGCTGTCCTACAACAACCTGAACGACACCGACGCCGCTTATGAAGCCGCGGCCGAGTTCGACGATCCCGCGGTCGTCATCGTCAAGCACGCCAACCCCTGCGGCGTCGCCGTCGCTGCCACGCCTGCCGAGGCTTGGGACCTGGCGCTGCGCTGCGACCCGGTCAGCGCCTTCGGCGGCATCGTGGCGCTGAACCGCACCCTGGACGGTCCCACCGCCGAGCGGATCGCGGCGATCTTCACCGAGGTCATCATCGCGCCCGACGCGGACGACGACGCCCGGGCGATCCTGGCGCGCAAGAAGAACTTGCGCCTGCTGCTGGCTGGCGAGATGCCGGACCCAGGGGCGCCGGGCACGGTCGTGCGCAGCGTGGCCGGCGGCTTCCTGGCGCAATCGCGCGATGCCCGCCGCCTGACGCCCGCCGACCTGCGTTGCGTGACCCGGCGCTCTCCCACCACGGCGGAGCTGGCGGACCTGATGTTCGCCTTCCGGGTGTGCAAGCACGTGAAATCCAACGCCATTGTCTATGCCCACGGAGGCGCCACCACGGGCATCGGCGCCGGGCAGATGAGCCGTGTGGACAGCGCCCGCATCGCCGCCTGGAAGGGCGCCGAGGCCGCCCGCGCCGCCGGGCTGCCGGCACCGCTGACGGAGGGATCGGTGGTGGCCTCGGACGCCTTCTTCCCGTTCGCGGACGGCTTGCAGGCCGCTGTGGCGGCCGGCGCCACGGCGG
>CAXTDP010000796.1:0-2959 GCA_964242295.1 uncultured Acetobacteraceae bacterium
CCGGGCAGGATGTGCGGCGCGAGCAAGCGGTCGAGGGCGGTGCCAGGCTTGCGGAGTTCCTCGGTGAGCGCGGCCAGGAACTCGCCCTTGCCGATACTCGGCCAGTCGATGTGGAAGCCGGCGCGGCGGGTCATGTCGGCATGGACGGTCATCAGGGTGCGGCCGTTGGTCTCCAGGAATGGGTGGGCGTAGGCGAGAGTGCCGAACACCTCGCCGGGCCGGTTGCGCAGGCTGGCGGGGTCGCGCGCCATGTCCAGGCCGTACTCGACGGCGCGGCGGACGTCGCCGGGATGTGCGAACAGGTCGTAGCGCCCCGCCTTGCCGATGGCGAGGCTGGGGGCGAGAGCGGCGCGGTCCTGCCCGGCCCAAGGATAGAGGTCGCCGAACAGGACCCGGTTCGTCTGCAGGACGTGCTCGTAGCGGAGCTGGGGCACGGCCCGTAGGCTGTCGAGGGCGGCGACCACGTTGTCGGAGAAGGCGCCGTGTTCGAGGCGGCGTACGCGGCCGGGATCGGCCTCGCCAGCGGTGTTGCGCAGGTAGCCCCGGGTGGCGAAGTCCCCGAAGGGATCGAAGGGCATCAGTCCGCTTGGCGCAGGTAGGCGGCGTGGAGCTGGAGGCGCTCGGGGGCAGTTACGACGCCGGCGCGGCGCAGGGCGAGCAGCAGGTGCTCGACGGCATCGGGGGCGGCCTCGGCGTCGGCGAGCCGGGAGACCGCGGCGGCGAAGGTGTCGGCCGGCGTCGGCGTGAAGGCAACGCTATGGGAGCGCGCGGCAGAGCGCGCCCAGTCGGCGACGGGAATGCGTCCCGCGAGGGCGTCAGCGACGCTGGGATGGTGGGGCGTTGGGGAGCCAGTTCGGGTCATGGCATGTGTCCTGATTCTGAGGAAAGCATAGCACATTCAGGCTGTTGCCGCACTGGCACGTCACGCTGCCAGATCAGGTCCGCTCGTATCGGGACCGGCCCCCCCCGATGGGCGGGCAGGTGCGTATGGGCTTGGGGGAGGGCCGTCCGCTCGGGGAGGCTCAATGCGGCCGGTGGCTCGGTCTGAGGCATTGGCACAGATGGGCTGGGCCTGGCGAGCATGGGAAAGGGATCGGCTAGTCTGGCCTGGGGAAGCATGGGAGCAGGCTCGAAGGCTCGCGGGAGGGCATAGGCCATGGGCGGACCGGCCGCGCGGCGTTCGGAGAACGCGGTTGCGGTCCGGCCCAGGGTGTCCATGGCCATCGTCACCCTTGGATCGAGTGGCGGCATGGCGTGCAAGGCAATGAACAAGCCTCCTGCTGCGCACAGGCTTACGCAGGTCAGCCAGACGATTTGGCCGGTGCGGTTGGCATCGCGCGTGTCCGCCGCCATGCTGTTCCTGCCCTGCCCCCTTCTCAGCTCTGTGACGCCTGCCTCTATGCCGGTCAGCTTGCTGTCGAGATCGGTCAGCTTGACGTCGAGGGTGTTTAGGACCCTGGTCGGGTCTCGTTGCGGCACTTCGGCGACCTGGTGCGTCGCAGCGTCGTAGGCGTCGTCGTTCGGGACGTGCAGCGCGCGGAGCACGCTGTAGAGCGAGGCGTTGAAGGCGGTAGGCATGGCAGGCTCCGGGGCTTGAGGAGACGGTATGCAGCTCGCCGACCTGCGCGAGGCTGTCAGGGCCGCGGTGAAGGAAAGCAGGGGCTTTTGCGAACGGGGCAGGCACGACCGTCTGCGCGACCTTGCCCGTACCGTGGCGCACCAGCCTTATGAAGGCTCCTCGCCAGCAAAGAATACACAATGATTACAGTGCATTACTGTTGACGGCTGCGCCATCCCTGTTTAGGGTCTGCCACATGACAGGAGGTGCATGATGAAGTTCGATCATCTTCCCGGGACCGGCGGCGTGGTTCGCTTTCCGGTGGAGCGGCGTGCGGCGCCGACGCTGCTGCTGGCGCAGGAGCTGGCCCCGCGGGCGGACCTGGCGGACGCGATGGCAGACGAGCGCACCGGAGACGAGGGCCGCCCAGACACGATGGCAGTCGCGGCCGAGGCATTCACCGGGCTGGCGGAGGCGCTGGAGGTCGGCATGGGCGAGGCGGCGGTGGTTGGGCTGCGCGCCTTGGTCGAGGTGCAGGTGCAGCAGGCCTGCGCGCTGGGCTGGCAGTACCGGGATGCCGAGACGGATGCCGAGGAGGCCGCAGCGGCGCTGAAGGCGGCACGGGCGTCCGGTGCGGTTGCGATGGCGGATGGCCTGGACGAGCGAGTGCGGCGCACTCGTGCGGTGTGGGCCGAGCGGGCACTGGCCGCGCGGGCGGCGACCGACGCGGCGCTGGGCATGCAGGGCGCGCTCGACTTCCATGAGCACGGCGAGCCATGGCGCCGCCCAACTGGGGCGGAGAACGGCCGTTGGCTGGTCCAACACGCGCCGGCCCGCCAGCCCCTCCGGGAGGAGCCGGTTTAGCTGCCGGCACGCCCAGCGGCATCGCGCCCGCCACCACTTTCCCACCCCGGCCGGTTCCGGTTGATCCCGGACGGGGTTCCCCCTCTCTCCGTTCGCAAGGCGGGGCGGCAAGGTTGGCGCCGTAGGCGACAATCTGGAGAGAGGCAATGTTGCAGGTAGCACCAAAGGGGGACGTGTCCGGCGCCGTGCCGGTCACGGCGGAGGAGGATCGGCTGCTGCGCGCAGCCTTTGGGCGGTATGGCGGCCAGGCAGAGGCCCGCGCCGCCGCGGCCGTCGTGGTGGCGCGCTACCAGCAGGCGGGCAGCGGCCGGTGGTTCCTGTGCGGGTGCCGTCCGGCAGCCGAGCGCCCCCCTGCCCTGGTGCCGGTGTCGCAGACGCACATCCGCCGCCACGAGGACGGGCGGTGGCCGCTGCATGGCGAGGCCTGCGACTTCTTCCGGGAGCCGGAGGAGCAGCGCGCGGTGACGGCGAGCTACGCGCCGCCGGCGGTGGACAGGCCGCTCCGCCTGGCGCGCCCGCTCGGGCGGGTCGCAGGAC
>CAXTDP010000797.1:0-2953 GCA_964242295.1 uncultured Acetobacteraceae bacterium
CGGGAGCATTTTTGGATGAGGCAACACGACCGGCCATCCGAGCTGTCGCGCTAGATGTGAACCCTCACCTGTTCGGAAGGAGGTTTCAAGAAGCTGTTCTAAGAGGTCAGGACGCCCGTCGTGCCTGATGCGCTCGGACGCGCGCTACCCTCCCTCACAAACGGCCGTTTGCGGGAGGCTGTTGGAGAGATGCACTGGGAACATCGGTCAACATGCGACTTCGAAAGTAAGGTTCTTCTCCCGTTCAGTGCTATCTGATGGGACTTGCCGGCCAGTCGCGCCAAACGGGCGCGCGTAGGCAAAAACAGGATGCCACGGATCTCGTCTAAGCCCTGGTCAGGTCAAGTGAGCGATACCACCGCTGGTATCGGCGCGTGAGGCTTTCCGCGACACCATCACGCGGCGGAGCATCTCGTCCGCCCAGTGGCCGACATGGCCCAACTGTTGTTCCCCGGCACTCGACGCCACATCCTCCACGTCTTCAGCGACGTCGGCAACGAAGCACAGCATGCTCGCCACCTCGTCTAAAGACTGGGGAGGCAGTTGCGCGATGAGCGCTGCCACTGACATTTCCAAGATAACGAGGCGGGCTTCGGCCGAGGAAAGGTCGTGATCATCCATGTGTTGAGCTACCTTTGACATCGTTCGCACTCGTTTCGGTGCCCTGTGACAACATATTCGAACCAGCCATTTGGCCTTTCTGGTTACCAGCCAGAACGGATGTGCTACAAGTTTGAAGTAAAAGTATAAATTTAGGTTTTGCCAGAAAGTCTTCTGCAAGTTTTACGATACGCAAGTGCTTTTCCCGCCCGGCAGCTCAGAGGCACCGAATTCTAGGGTTTGTGGGTCGGCCATTTACACTCGAACCAGTCGGTTCGCCGCCTCCAAGTTCGGCCAACTGACCAGGAAGCTTAGCGCCAGGTTGCGGTCCGGATGCGCAAGGGCGTGTGCAACCGCCCGATCCTCTGCCTCGACGTCGTCGAAATCGGGCAACCCGCGCAGGTAGGCCCGGAGATGGGCAGCACTCAGCCACTGCTCGAACGCCGCCCAGCACAGCGCCTGCACGTCCGCCTTGCGACCGAGCGCGTCCAGTGCGGCAATGCGCAGGTCGGCCAGCACGACTTCCTCGCCCTCGTGCCGGGCCGGCGCACGGTCCAACCAGGCGAGCGCCTCAGCCGCACGCCCGTGGGCGATCAGGCGCTCGGCGATGTCGCCGGCTAGGTGCTCCGGCCTCCCACCCGCCTCTGCCGCCGCGATAAAAGCATCCACGTCACCGTCCAGGTCCGCCAGCTTGCAGAGCCAGAGGGACAGCACCCCCCGCCCGTGCCCGCTGCCGAAGTCGTCCCGGCCGCGTGAGGGTGGCAGGGCGGCAAGCCGCTCCTGCAATCGCTGGCGCAGGTCTGCCCGCCCGTCGGGGCCGAGTGCCGGGCTGGCCGCCTCCAGCAGGCGGTCGGTCACGCCGTAGCCGTCGGCGTCCAGCAGCGTCAACACTTCGCCCGCCAATGCCACGGGGTTCCGCGTCGGCAGCAGCGCCCAGAGCCGGCCCAACTCAGCACCTGCCTGGCGGAACACGTCTCCCAGGATGCCGCTGCCGTCGTCGCTGCGCTCGAATACGCCCTCGCCCAGGCTGAGCAGCAAGCGCATCTGCGCCACGGCCGCCTTGGGGTCCGCTGCGGCGAGCGGCCCAGCGATGGTTTCGCGCAGGCTCTCCAACTCGCGGGCAAGGGGCCGCACCTTGTCCCACTCGATGAACCCCCGCGAGCGCCCGGTGGTGCGCAGGCGCTTCTCCACCTCCGCCGCAAGCCGGCTGCCGCCGTCCGCGCTGGCCAGGACGAGGCGGAGCGATCGGGCCAGCGCAAGGTCGCCCTGGGCGGCGTCCATCAGCAACTCGGCCAGCCGGCGTGCGCCCAAGCCTTCCAGCACGTCGGCGCTGAGCGCCCGCGAGCGGGAAGTGGCCTTTGCCGGCCGTGCCGGCGCAGGAGTGAGGAAGGATGACTCGACCGTGTCACCGGCTGGCGGTGGGATCAGGCGGGTGCGGGACACACGGGCGCGCAGCATGTCAGACCCTCCTTGTTCTCGGCATGGTCGACTGTGTTGCAACCTCGCCAGGTTGCCCAACCCTGCCACGCGCCGGCGCCGGCGCAAGCCACTCCCGCAGCTTGGACCAGCGGCGGCGCGCCCCGGCGTTTCTGACCGCCATGCCCAGCGCCTTGCGCTGGCCGACGAGGACCACCAGCCGCTTGCCCCGGGTGACGTCGGTGTAGAGCAGGTTGCGCGCCAGCATGGCGTAGTGCTGCGTCATGAGCGGGATCACCACCACGGGATACTCGGACCCCTGCGCCTTGTGGATCGTGGTCGCGTAGGCCAGCATCAGTTCGTCCAGCTCGCCGAAGCCATACTCCACCTCGCGTCCCTCGAAGTTGACCGTCAGCGCGCCCTCCTCCACGTCCAGAGCCGTAACGATGCCGAGGTCGCCGTTGAACACGTCGCGCTCGTAGTCGTTGGTCACCTGCATGACCTTGTCGCCGGGACTATAGGTCCAGCCAAACCGCTCCACCCGCTGCTCACCAGGCGGGTTCAGCGCCCGCTGCAGTTCCATGTTCAACGCGCGTGCGCCCAGGCTGCCCCGGTTCATCGGGCACAGCACCTGCACGTCGCGCACCGGGTCCAGCCCGAATCGGGCCGGCACGCGGTCGCGCACCACGGCCAGCAGCTTGCGGGTGGCGTCCTCCGGCTCCGCGACCTCGACGAAGTAGAAGTCCGAGCCGTCCGGCGACGTCAGCTCCGGCATCTGACCCTGGTTGATGCGGTGCGCGTTGGTGATGATCCGGCTCTGCGCCGCCTGGCGGAACACCTCGGTCAGCCGCACCACCGGCACGGCGCCGGACGCGATCACGTCGGCTAGCAGCCTGTCGGACTTAGCGCGACGCGGATGCATGCTGTAGGATTGGTG
>CAXTDP010000798.1:0-2953 GCA_964242295.1 uncultured Acetobacteraceae bacterium
GCAGAAAACGCCGCTGTTTGCGAGCACGAGCCCCGATGATGGCAAGCGCCTACAGTTAAAGGCTCAGTCGAGTTGCGCCTGCAGACGATTGCGGACGGAACAAGATTGCGGCTCCAGGTGGCCGATACCGGGCCCGGCATACCGCCTGAACGCCGGGCGCAGCTGTTTCAAGACTTTCAGCGGCTCGGCGCTGACGCCATCGAGGTCGAAGGTGCCGGCCTCGGTCTGGCTCTTTCGGCTCGACTGGCTGTCTTGATGGGCGGGAGCATCGGCCAGGAGGAGAACCCGTTGGGAGGCAGTCTGTTCTGGCTGGACCTGCCGCTGTTGGCGTGCTCCGCTCATTCAGTAGCGGACACCCTGGTAGACCGAGGCCTCATGAGTGTTGAGGATGCCGCTGCAAAACCCACACTGGTTAAACGCTCG
Source organism: uncultured Acetobacteraceae bacterium (assembly GCA_964242295.1). Taxonomy (GTDB): domain Bacteria; phylum Pseudomonadota; class Alphaproteobacteria; order Acetobacterales; family Acetobacteraceae; genus DASWOJ01. The sequence continues at coordinate 424 of CAXTDP010000798.1, forward strand.
CTGCGGGTCCTGGTCGTCGACGACCTTGCCATGAACCGGGACATCGCAAGTTCATTTCTGCGCTCCGTCGGGCACGAGGTTGCCTGCACAGAGGATGGGGCGGCGGCACTCAAAGCCGCGGAGACCAGCGACTTCGACGTGATCCTGATGGACGTGCGTATGCCCGGCATAGACGGGCTTGAGGCAACCCGCCGTATCCGTGCCCTCGCAGGCCCGCGTGGACGAGTGCCTATCGTCGCGCTCACCGCTCAGGCTTTCCTCGAGCAGGTGGAGGAGTGCCGCCGAGCCGGGATGGAAAGCCATCTTGCGAAGCCGTTCACCCTTGAGACGCTGTGCGCAGCCGTGAGGCACGCAGCAGCAAAGGCATCCAGTGACAAGGCGACAAGCGGTGGGAGCAGCGCGCCAGCACCCTTGTTGTCAACGGACAAGGTCTGTCCCGGAGCGAGCGAAACGGGTGAGATCGGCGCAGAACTGCCCGTTCTTGACCGTGCTGCATTCGAGCGAACGACCGCCTACTTGGCACCGGAGGCGGTCGCTACCTATTTGCAAACGCTTTCTGAGCGGTGCGAGGTGCTGCTGCGCAAGCTTCGTGCCCCAGATGCTTTGAAGGAGGGTTTGGCTGGTCTCGCTCCCCTGGCGCACACTCTTGCAGGAAGCGCCGGCATGTTTGGTTTCCAGCGGCTCGCAGAAGCTGCGCGCACCTTCGAGTATGCAGTCGAGACGAAATCACCGGAAACGCTGGGACTGATCGAAAGACTGGCTGCCACCATCGCCGTCTCAATATACGAGATGCAACGCAATACGGTCGCGCTTCCCGCCTGTCGGTTTGCTTCAACGGCTGGAATATGAGGCCCGTCAATCCTGGGTTTCGCACGGCAGAGAACACGACTTTTGCCCCTTGAACGCTGGAATCTTGCCTGACATGGTTGGAAGAGTGTGAACTCACCGAGCCGCCTGTCGCCGCTTAAAACCAAGTGCGATGGCCATGTGAGCCCAGGGATAGTTGTTGACGTGAATATTTCCAGCCATGAGCGCACTGTTTGATCACTGGAATCCAGTCGTTAAGGAAAACCGACAGCAGTCGGCAAAACTTTCTTGCCAAACTGCTACCTATGGCAAGAACCTTCTGCAAGGCGCCGTCACACCTAGCCCCGCTGGCAGGCACCGGCAGTATCCGCCTCCTTGCGAACCTTGTCAGCCAGTCCGAACAGGGTCCGGTCAAGCCGCAGCCCGCCCGTCTGGTGCAGCTCCACCATCTTGCGCAGCAGCCCGCCTGACGACTGCACCTTGCCGGCAGCATGGCGGACGCTGATCGCCGCCAGGGCGGTGATGGCTTCCTTCAAGCCGAGTGCGATGCACGCCTGCCCCCATGCGTGGGAGGAAATGCCAAGAGCTGACCGGACATGGCTTGCGGCTTGATCCATGTCGTTCCAGCCAGCTCGGGCGTTGCTGACCCAATCGCGGAAGGCGGGTGCGACCAGTAGGATGAACCCTGGCGTCACCACGAATCCTCGAAGGGCGCTGAGCTGAACCTCGCTCTCCTGAGTCGGCCCGACTCGTGGCTGTCCCTGCGCTGCCGGCTGATTGGGCTGGCCGTCGCTACCCTTCTCTTGTCCAGCAACGGGTCGATCAGGCCCTGCTTCGCCGGTCACGTTTGTCGGGCTTGTATTCGCGGTCGCGATAGGAAGTTGGTTTGTAGTTGTAAGGTGGGGCCGGTATTCCGCCCCCACGGGGGCGTTTTTCACGGCTTCCACAGGCGCCAGGGCTGCCGTCACCTGCTCCTGAACGTGGATGCTCAACGCCCGCAGCCGCGCCGCAATAGGCACCAAAGGCAGGGGGTCGCGCTGGCTGCCCCGTTCGTGCCACAGCGCATCGGCCTGGGCGGCAGCCGCGGACCACTCCGCACCGTCCAAGTTCTGCGCCGTCGCTAAGTCCACCAGGGACAGGACATGGTTGCGCGAGCTGGTGATCTCGCGCCGCAGCCGCCGCCCCTCGTCGCGGCGCGCCTCCCACTCGACCGTTATGCCGTCGAACTCCGCCATGCGCTCTGCCAGGGGTGCCAAGTCGAAGCCGTAGGCGTCCAGGATGCGGCCATCGCGCCCATTCTTCTCGCGGCGTCCCCACCGTTTGCCGGTCGGGCTGCGACGAAGGCGCATATAGCCAGCGTCCAGCGCCGCGCGCACGATGGCTTTGCGCTGGCTCGCCCCCACGCACAGCCGGTCCTCCAGCTCCGCGTCGGATGGCCAGACGACGGGGCCAAGGCCGGGGCTGCCGTCCCAATCCTGGGGCGGGCTGTAGCTCATCAGGCAGTCAATCAGGTCCACCACCCGCCGGGGCACACCTAACGCTGGAGCAGCGCGCTTGAACGCGGCCAATGCCCGGCCGGGGCTGGTCGGGGAAAGGGGAACGCCTCCAGCCATTTCGGCACGGAGTTGGGGCGGGGTGATCTTGCGCCGACCTGTTGGCGGCGCGGTGTGCGTGTCCATGCTCTCGTCCTTTGTTGGGACGAGCCTTCGGAGGGCACAAACCC
>CAXTDP010000799.1:0-2943 GCA_964242295.1 uncultured Acetobacteraceae bacterium
GCCGCTTGGCCCGGGGAGCATGGCGAGGACCCACCCTTTGACCTGGCCCTGCCAGCCCGGTGGGCCGCATCACGACGGGGCGATACCGGGGAACAGACACCCGGGCTGGTGCTGGCTTGCTTTCTTGCTTGCGTCAGGTGGCCAGACCCGCAGGGCCAAGACGCCGCTTGGCGGCTTGGTCGCGCCGCTTGGCGCGATCGGACACCGGCCCCCGCGGCTTCGCGGGGGAGACGCCCAGACGCCCGGGTTGGAGCGCCCACGGCCTGACGCAGGCCGCCATCCTGTTCCCGTTCGCGTCCGTGCTGGCGACCCTGGCGCTGTTGACTGGCCAGGAAAGGAACCAGGGACGCCGACCAGGAACGATTTGTACGACCCGGAAGTGGACGCGGTATGGCGGGCGGCATCGCCCGATACCAAGCCGCAGATTGAGGACGTGCCCCGCCAGTTGCCGCAAGCTGGCGGCAAGCTCCCTCCCAGCCGCTTGCTGCTGGACCTTGCACGATCCGGCGACCATGACAGCAAGGGCGTTGCCCGCAGGTTCAGGCGTGGCCTGATCGAGCCTGCGCTCATTGTTGGCACTGGCGTGGCTGGTGCGTTGATCGAGTTCAGTTATGGCCACATGCCCGGCGACGACCCGGTGATCGGCACGGCAGCCGCGGCAGCGAGTGCCGCCATCATGGTGGGCGTGATCAGGCTGCTGAAGAAGGAGGGTTCCCGGGGAGGATGGAGGATGGTCGTCGGCCTTGCCGTCAGGTACGCCCTGGTCCTGCTGTGTTTCGGCGTTGTGCTATACGGCTACAGCAGATCTTATTGCTGCACACCAGCAGACATGCCAGTGGCGTTCCCGCAGCAACTCATCTTCAAGTAGGCCAACGGCGCTTGCGGCCTTGTTCCCGTTCGCGTCCGTGCTGGTGATCCTGGCGCCGATGACACGCCAGGGAGGGAACCAGGGTTGCCGACGATGAACGATTTGCATGACCGGGAAGCGGACGCGGTGCATGATGGCCATGCGACCGAGCGGGAGCGCCTGACGGAACTGCTGCATGGTACTGGGCTGCGCCGTGTCACGAGCAGGGTGCGAAGCATCTGGCGTTTCATGGCTGAGCTGGCGCTGATCGCCGCTGCTGCGGTGGGAGGTGCTTTGATCGGGGCTCACTACCACTTTTGGTTTGGCGACCACTCCATGCTTGGGATGGGTGGGGTGATGGCTAACCTGGCGAACAGTGTCGGTTTAGGCATGTTCTTGTTGAGGTCATCCCGGACTGGATCAAGGGTGCTGGGTGGCGTCGTCGCCAGGGTTCCAGTGATGCTGCTGTGTTTTGTCGTCCAGTTAACTGCCCTTTCCTGCGTGTGTGATGACGTGTCGCATGAGGTGTATCTGCCGGCGGTCACCTTTGAGTAGGCAGGTGCCGCGGCAGTGCTGGGAGACGCGAGCGTCTGGAGTTGGAACTGGCTTCCGGAATGCGGCGCGTCGTCGTGCCTGCTGTCACCAGCGTCACGCCGAGCAAAGTGAGCGCCGCGGGGATGCTGTGGCGACGGGGCACACGGTATAAGGTAGGCGACCACGGGACCGGGGAGAGGTGCGATGGCATGGAGGCGCCTGGATTCGACGCAGGTGGCGGGTCAGCTGTGGGCGGCGTTCGACCGTCCGGAAGCTGGGACGGAGGAGTTGGCGGAGATGGCCCTGGCGCACTTGCGCTCGCAGCTGCTAGGCGGCCAGTTCGTGGCGGTGCAGGACGACAGCGGCCACACGTTCATCGGCACGCCGGAGGAGGCGACGGAGCACATGATGGAGTACGCCCGGAGCTGATGCAGGCAGGACGCGGCTGTGGACGGTGCGCCTCATAGGCACGGGGCAACCGGGAGGTAGAGGTGTCAGGACGCCTCGTGCCGGGGGTGCGTTGCGGTGCAGGCGACGACGCTGACCGGCGCCAGCCCGGCCAGGACCGCCGCGGCGCGCTCGATGGCCGGGATGCCGTCGCAGCCCGGCCGGACATGGACGGTGACGCGCTGGATGTCGTCGGCGCCCGCGCGCACGAGGTAATAGGCGGGCCAGCACCCCCGCGAGGCGTGCAGGTCGTAGGCTTGGGCGCGCAGGTCCCGCCACGGCCCGTCCGGGTTGCGGACCATGTTGGGAAAACCCCACAGCCGCTGTGCTGCGAGACCTAGCTGGGCGCCGCGCAACAGGTCCTGGCGTGCGCGCCAGGCGTCCTCCTGCCGCTGTTGTTCGTCCACCAGGTCGAGGCCCGGCGTGGCCGAGGCGTCCGGCGCGTCGGCGAACAGGCTGAGTTGGCAAAGCCCGTGCTGGAGCGCAGGGCCGGCACTGGGCCGGACATAATCTAGGGCGACGTGCTTCAGCAGCGGGACGGGACGGGACATTCTTCGTCGAGGCTCCTGACGGGGGAAGCCGGCGCGCAAGCGCCGCCTTCCCTGTATCGCGCGTGCGGACGCGAACGGGGAGGCCGTTGACTGGAAGGGCACATCAATGAGTGCCAGTCCTGCGAACGCTGTAGGATTGGCTGATGCCAGCGTCGTACTCCTGGCTGCCGCAGCGTGCGACTGCCATGATGACCAAATAAACACAATTAAAACAACATATTAGCTTGCACGGCTCGAATCATTGGCGTTAGAGTCCGGCCATGGATGAGGAGCAAGGGTTGTGAACATCGAACTGATGCCTGGCCTGACGAACGTAGTGCGCTTTCCGGTGGAGGAGCGTGTCGCGCCGTCGATGGACGTGATCCACAAGATTGCGCCCGACGTGCGGGAGGTGCTGCAGGTGGGCGAGGGCTTCTTCATGGAGCTGCCCGACCCGGGGCACGCGAACCAGGTGGATGCCGAGACGGCGCGCTACATCGCCGAGCAGGTGCTGCCGCTGGCGCCGTCCGAGCGCAGCCCGGCGCTGGACGACCTGCTGCGGCCGGTGGTGGCAGCAGCCGTCGA
>CAXTDP010000800.1:0-2942 GCA_964242295.1 uncultured Acetobacteraceae bacterium
ACTTCCTCGCGCCCGAGGACGGGGCCGGGGAGGAGGGCCGGGTCGGCGGCGGGCACGATGGCGGTGCTCACTGGGGCGCTTCTCGGGGCGGGTCGGTGCGGCGTTGGATGCCATGCTGGGGTGCTCTCATCTGCGTAATGCTACCCGGTCCCATTTTGTCCGATAAGCCGGACCCCCCCTGCTCCAGAGAAGGCAGTTGCGGCAAGCTGACGGAGGCCGATTGGTGGCCTAACCCGCCGTTGTCGATCCTGAGCCTGTTTGAACGAGCGTTAAGTCGATCCGACCGGTCTCTTCTGCTCCGGGTTCGTCAGGAACTTGCCTCAATACGATGGGTTCGAGGACGGCGGCCCCTTTCTGCCCGACGTGGAAAACCCCTCGCCCGGCCCTCGACTGCTGCCCACTCAAGCGCGCGACGTGATGGCGCCGGACAGCGTGGCGCTTGAAGGGCACCCGGGCGATGTAACCGCACAAGTAGGCTCAGGCTACCCACTGCCTCTCAGCACCAACGCCCCTGCGAGAGTCACCATCACCGCGCCGTTCCGCGCAAGCTGGCGGGCTGGCCTGGCAACGGCACCGTCCGCGCGTCCATGGGCTTGCCGCCTTCCATATGGAAAGCCTGCAGGTTCTTGTCGTTGTAGTTGCCGACGTAGAGCCACTGGCTGTCTGGGCTCCAAGCCACGCCTTCCGGGACCGCCCCTAGCTCTGCTTCACCCGCCAGGGTCAGCGCTTGGCTATTGAGGGCGAACACCTGCAACACCCCATTCGGGTGATAGCCCGGTGCGGCGTGCAGCGCGGAAGAGCCGTTCAGCAGCGGCACCGCCACCCACTTCCCATCCGGCGAGATAGCCAGGCCCTCGGGCCCTTGCCCCACCGTGGTGAAGCCTACAACGTGCGGGTTGGCCCCAACCGCGTCGATCAGCGCCAGGGTGGTCAGGCTGCCGTTGCCGTCGGTCGCAGTGTTGGCGGCGACCACGGTGCGGCCGTCGGGTGTGATGTCCAGGTTATACACGCCCGGGCCGGTCGGGATGTCGTTTTTCTTGTCGTAAGTCACCTTATCGCCGTCGATGGTGAGCACGCCCACCGTGCCGGCTAGGTTCATGGCCACGAAGGCGCGCTTGCCGTCCGGTGCAATTGCGACGGCTGCTGCTTGGTCGGGCAGCGCCACTTCGGCAACCTGCTTGACGCTCGTGCCGTCGATCCGCAGCATCGACACGCTCTTGCCTGCCCGGTTCGCAACCAGGGCAGTGCGCCCGTCATGGCCGATGGACAAGCCGGAAGGTTGGCGGCCCACCTTGATCGTTTCGACCAGCTTCGGTGGCTGCGCCGTCATGTCCAGCACATGCAGCGTATCGTCCGGCACCGCCGCCCAGGCCCCATCCTTCTCCGCCGTCGCGATGGAGTTTGCGATCAGGCCCAACTTGCCGTCCGGCGTGATCTGCAGGTTGGTGGGCGGCCCGAACACGGTGTTGGGTAGTGGCAGCTGCGCGGTGACCTGGGGGTGCGTGGGGTCCGATATGTCCAACACCGCCACCGCATCCCTGCCGCCGGGCCCGTTGCGGACGGTGGCGGCCTCGAAGAATGTCTTGCCGTCGATCCCGATCAGCAATTGGCTCGGCCCGGCAGCGGTCAGGAACGGCGCCGCAGCGGCTAGCAGCAGCATCTTGCGCATTCCGGGTCCTCCTATTGGTTTGGGTGGTACAATGACCGGGTCGGGAGTGTTTGCAAACGGCGTGAGATGATGCCGGCCACGCCGCGCCTTCTGTCTTGCTGGCAGCGTCAGGTAGGGGCTTGTTCAGGTCCATTCGGCTGCGACGACGACTTGGCTATTTCAACGCCTTGCTGCACCAACGTCGCTCGCCATCGTTTCCGATCAACGGCCTTGGCCGGGAGCGGACAGGCCGCTCTGGAGCACTCGCCCGCATAGAGCAGAATGTGCTGGGCAGCATGTCACCTGTCGTCAACAGACCCGCCTGGCAGCCCTTATACTCCCCGGTCCGGCAGGAGAATGCGAGCCGGACGACTCCGGCGTAAGCTGCCTGGTCGGGATGCGGTGCCGGCGGTCGTGGCCGCAATCCAGTCAACAGTTGCCGACAGCGCCTGTCGGGCGTCGCCACCGGCTGCCGCGAACACGGCAAGCTGCCGGTCGGAGCTCGTGCCCTTTGCCGCGAGCGTGCGCAGCCACGCCAGCTCGGCCTCGCAGCCCAACGCCGCCGCGTCGGCCGCCACCTGCGACAAGACGGCTTCCAGCCCGGTGGCGAACGACACCGTGGCACCTTCCATGTCCAGGAACGCCGCGCGAATGCCATCGCGCTGGGCCCGCCAAAGGTTCTCGGCGGTGATGGCCCGCGCGGCACCGGTTTGCCCGCGGTTCAGCGCTGGCGACCGGTCCAGCAGCCGCACGAGGCAGCGATACAGCGCGGCGATCGCCAGCGTGTCGTCAAGCCGGGTGCAGCTGTCGGCGACCCGCAGTTCCAGGGTGGGATAATGGATGGATGGTCTCAACGTCCACCACAGGAAGCTCGCATCGGTGATCGCGCCCGAGCGCGTCATCGCCGCAACGTAGCGGTCGTAGTCGGCTGCGTCATCGAACAAGTCGGGTAGGCCGGTGCGCGGCATCTCGCCCCAGACTGAAAGGCGATAGGCGGCGATCCCCGTATCGCGCCCCTGCCAGAACGGTGACGACGCGGACAGCGCCAGCAGCAATGGAATGTATGGCAGCATGCGGTTCATGAGATCGACACGCTCTGCCGGCCGAGGCACCTCGACATGCACGTGCATGCCGCACACGATGTTGCGCTGCCCCAGCATCTGCATCTGCTGCATCAGGTGGTCGTAGCGCGGCTTCTTGGTTTGGCGCTGCCGGTCCCACCGCGCGAGCGGCTGGGTGCCGGAGGCCAGAACCAACAATCCGTGCTCCCGCCCGGTCTCGGCCAATCCCGCAC
>CAXTDP010000801.1:0-2936 GCA_964242295.1 uncultured Acetobacteraceae bacterium
GTCGCTCACGGCAGCACTCCATGCCCTGCAGGGCGAGCAGCCGCTGATCCACCCCGTGGTGGACGGCCAGGCGGTCGCGGAAATCGTCGAGGGCTGGACCGGCATCCCGGCCGGGCGGATGCGCGCGGACGAGATACGCACGGTGCTGACGCTGCGGGACCGGCTGGAGCGGCGCATCATCGGCCAGCCCCATGCGCTGGACGCCGTGGCGCAGGCGATCCGCACGTCGCGCGCCAAGCTGACCGACCCGCGCAAGCCCATCGGCGTGTTCCTGATGGTCGGGACCTCCGGGGTGGGCAAGACGGAAACGGCGCTGGCCCTGGCCGACCTGCTGTATGGCGGCGAGCAGAACGTGACCACCATCAACATGACCGAGTTCAAGGAGGAGCATAAGGTCAGCCTGCTGATGGGCAGCCCGCCGGGCTACGTCGGCTATGGCGAGGGCGGCATCCTGACGGAGGCGGTGCGGCGGCGGCCCTACTCGGTGATCCTGCTGGACGAGATGGAGAAGGCGCACCCCGGCGTGCAGGACGTGTTCTTCCAGGTGTTCGACAAGGGGACGATGAAGGACGGCGAGGGCCGGGACATAGACTTCAAGAACTGCGTCATTATCATGACCAGCAACGCCGGCTCCGACCTGATCGCCAAGCTGTTCGCCGACCCCGAGACCGCACCGGACGCGGCGGGACTGGCCGAGGCGCTGCGGCCCGAGCTGATGAAGCACTTCAAGCCGGCCTTCCTGGGCCGGGTGTCGCTGGTGCCCTACTTCCCGCTGTCGCCGGAGGTGATCCGCGGCATCGTATCCCTGCAGATGGACCGCATCCGCCGCCGGGTGTGGGACAGCTACCGAGCGGCGCTGACCTGGGCGCCGGAGCTTGAGGATGTGATCGCGCAGCGCTGCACCGAGACGGCCTCGGGTGCGCGCAACGTTGAGAACATCCTGTCCCGAACGCTGCTGCCGGAATTGTCGGCACGCGTGCTGTCCCGCTTGGCCGATGGCGGGGTGGTTGGAACGGTGGGTATCGGTGTGGGGGCGTCGGGCTTGTTCGAATACGAACTGGCGTGACTCCGCTGCTGGATCGTCACAGTCAACAGAAGGGAATGACAAAATGCCAATCTATCTGAACTACAAGGAAGGCTCCGTGAAGGGCGACGTGACCGAGAGCAACCACAAGAACTGGATCGAGCTGAGCTCCTTCCAGTGGGGCGTGGGCCGCGGCATCAGCAGCCCGACGGGGGCAAGCGCCGACCGCGAGTCGTCGGCGCCGAGCGTCAGCGAGATCGTGGTGACGAAGGCGCAGGACGTGTCGTCCGTCGGTCTGCTGACGGAAGCTCTGCAGGGCGACGGCGCAAAGGCGCAGATTGATTTCTGCCGCACGAACAAGGACCAGATGGAGGTTTACCTGACCATCGAGCTGGAGAACGTGATGATCAGCGGCTTCAGCACAAGCAGCGGCGGCGACCGTCCGACGGAGAGCGTCTCACTGAACTTCACCAAGATCATGGCGAAGGGGACGCAGATGAAGCAGGACGGCTCTGCGGCCGAGCCGGCGAACATCAGCTACGACCTTTCGACGGCGAAGGCGGCCTGACCGGCGCACGGCGGCGCCGGGGTCCGGCGCCGCCGGGTGCGGAGGGCCATTCAACGCGCCCGCAGCAGAGTCATTCTACCAGATAAAGCCGTAAAGGCGATCAACTGATCTCAGGAGAAGGATATGAAGCTTCCCACGGCTGCACGCAAAGCCTTGCACAACGCAATCACCCTAACGGTCTCCAAAGCTTGCGAAGTGTATGGCGACGCGTCGGGAAAAGGTGTTTCCGTGCCTTTGAAGCAGTTCATGGTTGCCATGCTGTCGGACACTGTGGACTTCATCCTAGACTCCGCGATGGATGGGAAGATGCTGTCGCCCAAGGATGCTGCGACGTTCGCGTTGAAAAAGGCGTTGAACGTCGCCGGCCTGGGTGCCAAGTCGAGCCAGTCGAAGATGTTGGAGTGCGGCATCGCCATCGCGTCCCTCGCATTGACCACCATAGACACGGCCGAGCTTGAGGAGGCATGCGCAGTGGCGGGCAGCACCGGCTTCGCCTCGCCCGCTGCCGCTGTCGTCGCCATCACAGGGGCGCTTTACTGGGCGTATCAAACCCTGGACACGGTTCAAACCTGCACCGCTGCCTTCACAGCGCCGACCGGAGCCGAGGTTGAGGCACAGTTTCCAGCCGATTACGGCATCGCGTCGGAGCGGGCCTGCTATGTCAACTACTCAAACCAGGTCTGCCGCCAGCCCGACGAGGTGCTGCAATCGAGCATGTAGGGCACCAGCGATTTCAGCGAACGTTTGGAGACATTGCAGTGGCCGCAGCTCTGAACGAGGCAAAGCTGAAGGCAATGGTAGTGGAGATGTGGCGCCGGGGTGGCGAGGATACTCTGGTAAAGGTGATGTCCAGAGGCAGACGTCCAGATGAAAGCCGGAAAATCGGATATTGCACGACTATAAAATACATTGCTGGCAGGACGCCGTTACAGATGGAAATCATATTGGGTTTCAAGCAGGGAACTGCCTTCAAAGAAGGTGCAGAAATCTTTATGGTCGCCCCTCTTCCTGCGCCGAATCAATTCCAGTTCAGGAGCTACTCGACGTTGCCCGCAGGTGTCCCACAGCTTGACGGGAAGGTGATCAATCAGTCCTATCCCCCTGGGTCCGGGGCACCGCAGTGGGAGCTTGACGACTACCCACAGTCCGGCCTGCGGTGGCTTCGGACCCTTCTACCGGGGGAGCGCTTGATCATCCGATACGGTGACTTACCGGCAAACACGCCTGTTTTCATGCCCACGGCTTGACGCCGCACCCAGCTTGGTGCCGGCAACCCGGGCGCGACACGGCCGCCCGTCAGCGCCCCGCCGCCCCGCCCAGCGCAGCCGCCCCGTCCGCCACCGC
>CAXTDP010000802.1:0-1685 GCA_964242295.1 uncultured Acetobacteraceae bacterium
CCACCAATCCTACAGCATGCATCCGCGTCGCGCTAAGTCCGACAGGCTGCTAGTGGAAATCCCGCGTCGGCACCCTGATCCCGCGCACCGTCTCCGGCGCGTAAACATCCCGCGCCCGCGGCACCAAGTCGCCCCGGTCCGGCGCCCCAGGATGCGTCGCCCCGTCGCCGCGCCCGTGCCGCAGCGGCCAGGGGCCGTCCCGCTCCCCCACGCTCCGCAGCAGGGCCGACAGGTCCTCCAGCCGGTCGGCGATCACGTGGATCACCCCGGCCTCCTTCTGCACCTTGCCGTGGCAGGCGATCATGGTGGCGGACAGCACCAGGCGGCGCTGCCGGGCGAACACGCTGGGCCATAGGATCAGGTTGGCGACGCCAGTCTCGTCCTCGGTGGTGATGAACATAACGCCGCGGGCCGAGCCCGGCTTCTGCCGCACCAGCACCAGGCCGGGCACCACCACGCGCCGGCCGTCGCGCAGGTGCAGCAGGTCGGCGCACGACACCATGCCCCGGCCACGTAGCTCCGCCCGAAGGAACGCCACCGGGTGCGCCCGTAGGGTCAGGCCGGTGCTGCCATAGTCCTCGACGACCTCCCGCCCCGGGCGCATCGGGTCCAGTACCACGGGCGGCTCCACGATCTCCGCCCGGTTGTCGGCGGCGGCAAACAGCGGCAGCGGCGCGTCCGCCAGGCCGCGGATCGCCCACAACGCGCCGCGCCGGTCCAGCCCCAGGGATCCCAGAGCATCCGCCTCCGCCAGCCGCTCCAGCGCCGTAACCGGTACCCCGGCCCGGCGCCACAAATCGTCCAAGTCCGCATAGGGGTGCTCCCCCCGTGCAGCCAACAGGTCCACGGCGTGCTCGCCCTGCAAGCCGCCGACCATGCGCAGCCCCAGCCGGACCGCCAGCCAGGGGCCGTCCGCCGGCTCCAGCGTGCAGTCCCAGCGCGAGTGGTTCACGTCCACCGGGCGCACCGGCACCCCATGCTCCCGCGCATCCCGCACCACTTGCGCCGGGGCATAGAACCCCATTGGCTGGCTGTTCAACAACGCCGCGCAGAACACGTCGGGATGCCAGCACTTCATCCAGGCCGAGGCGTAGGCGATCAGGGCGAAGCTGGCAGCATGGCTTTCCGGGAAGCCGTAGCTGCCGAAGCCCTCGATCTGGCTAAACGTCTGTTCAGCGAAATCAGTCTCGTAGCCGTTCGCCCGCATCCCATCCAGGAACTTCTGCCGGAACGGCTTGACGCCGCCGGTCACCTTGAACGTCGCCATTGACCGGCGGAGCTGGTCCGCCTCGTCCGGCGTGAACCCGGCGCAGTGGATGGCCACCTGCATCGCCTGTTCCTGGAACAGCGGTACGCCCAGGGTTTCCTTCAACACCCGTTCCAGGGCCGGCGTGGGATAGCTGGCCCGCTCCAGCCCGGCGCGGCGGCGCAGGTAGGGATGCACCATGCCGCCCTGGATCGGGCCGGGTCGGACGATAGCGACCTGGATCACCAAGTCATACAGCCGGCGCGGCTGCAGCCGCGGCAGCATCGCCATCTGCGCCCGGCTCTCGATCTGGAAGGTGCCCAGGGTATCGGCCCGGCAGATCATGTCGAAGGTGGCGGAGTCGCCCTGCGGAATGCACGCGAGGTCAAGGAATGGCTGTTCCTGCTCCCTCTCCCCCCGGGAGAGGGTTGGGGTGAGG
>CAXTDP010000802.1:1695-2930 GCA_964242295.1 uncultured Acetobacteraceae bacterium
TCACCCCAACCCTCTCCCGGAGGGAGAGGGAGCAGGCGGGCCTGTGGTCGTCCAGTAAGTCAAACGCCCGCCTCATGCAGCCCAGTATCCCCAGGCCCAGCACATCCACCTTCATAAAGCGCAGCGCGTCTATGTCGTCCTTGTCCCACTCGATGATCTGCCGGCCTGCCATCGCCGCCGGCAGCACCGGCACCAGCTCGGACAAGGGCGCCCGCGTCAGCACAAATCCGCCGGGATGGGTGCCGAGCTGCCGCGGAAAGCCGATCAGGTCATGCGCCAGGTCAAGCGTCAGCCGCAGCCGGCGGTCCCCCAGGTTGAGGTTCAGCGCCTCGGCATGGTTCTCGGTGACGCCCTCCTCGCTCCAGCCCCAGACCTGGCCGGCCAGGGCGCCCGTCACGTCCTCCGTCAAGCCCAGCGCCTTGCCCACATCCCGCACGGCGCCGCGGGCGCGAAAACGCATGACGGTTGCGCACAGCGCGGCGCGGTCACGGCCGTAATGATCATAGACCCACTGGATCACCTCCTCCCGCCGGTCGTGCTCGAAGTCCACGTCTATGTCCGGCGGCTCCCGGCGGGCAGCCGATATGAAGCGCTCGAACAGCAGGTTAGACTCTGCCGGGTCCAGGCCAGTGATGCCCAGCACGTAGCAAACGGCGGAGTTGGCGGCGCTACCCCGCCCTTGGCACAGGATGTCACGGCTGCGGGCAAAGCAGACGATGCTGTGGACGGTCAGGAAGTACGGTGCATACTCAAGCTGCGAGATCAGGTCCAACTCGTGCCGCAACTGATTGAAAACTCTATATGGAATGCCCTTGGGATAGCGCCGTGCCGCACCGTCCCACGTCATCCGCTCCAGGGTTTGCTGCGCCGTAAGCTCGGGGTCCCTGACCTCGTCCGGATACTGGTAGCGCAGGTCGCCGAGGTCGAACCCGCAGCGTCCCGCCAGTTCCAGGGTGCGTTCCACGGCGTCGGGGTGGCGGGCGAACAGCCGGGCCATCTCAGCGGGGGTCTTCAGGTGCCGGTCGGCATGGCGTTCCCGCCGGAACCCGGCGGCGTCAATGGTGACGCCCTCGCGGATGCAGGTGACGACATCCTGCAGAATGCGGCGCTCTGGCACATGATACAGCACGTCGCCGGTGGCGATCATCGGCGCCCCGGCGGCCCGGCCCAGTTCTGCCAGGCGATACAGCCGGGCTGCATCGCCGGGCCGCCGCCGCACCGTCCCGGCCGGGTAG
>CAXTDP010000803.1:0-2926 GCA_964242295.1 uncultured Acetobacteraceae bacterium
GCGACGCGTTCGGCTACAACGCCTATCACCAATGGCTGGCGAACCGCGGCTACGCCGTGCTCAGCGTCAACTTCCGCGGCTCGACCGGCCTGGGCAAAGGCTTTGTCAACGCCGGGGACCGGGAATGGGGCCGGCGCATGGACGACGACCTGCTGGACGCGGTCGCCTGGGCCACAGGCCAGGGCATCGCCGACCCGGCGCTCGTTGCCATCATGGGCGCGAGCTACGGCGGCTACGCCACGCTGGCTGCCATGACGCGCAGCCCGGAGCTGTATGCCTGCGGCATTGACATCGTCGGGCCGTCCAACCTGGAAACCCTGCTGGCCACCATTCCGCCCTACTGGGCATCATTCCGCGCGCAGCTTGTCCGGGCGGTGGGCGACCCCGGCACGGATGAGGGTCGGACCTTGCTGCGGGAGCGCTCGCCGCTGCACCAGGCCGGCCGCATCCGCCGGCCGCTGCTGATCGCGCAGGGGGCGAACGACCCCCGGGTCAAGCAGGCGGAGTCCGACCAGATGGTGGCCGCCATGAAGGCCAACGGCGTGCCCGTCACCTACCTGCTGTTTCCCGACGAAGGCCACGGCTTCGTGCGGCCAGAGAACAACCTGGCCTTTGCCGCCGTAGCCGAGGGTTTCCTGGCCCGCTGCCTGGGCGGCCGGGCCGAGCTGATCACAGCGCAGGAGCGCCAGGCCACCAGCATGCAGGTGGTGGATGGCGCGGAGCCGATCGAAGCGCCACTTGAAGGTCCCCGTGGCCGTATCTGACTGCAGCCTGCCTGGCCTGTAGGGACGGAAGCTGTCCGTTGATCCTCACCTTTGACTTTGGCACCACGTGATCGCGGTCCGGCCTGTTGGACGCCTGCGGACGGCTTGCGGGGATGCAGATGTGTCCGGCCCCACCGGGTGTTGGCGACGAGGCGGATGCGGAAGCGTGGTGGGACGCTGCCGTCTTTCTGTCAAACGCCCTGATTTTCCTGACAACGGCCAAGGCTGGCATCCCGGTGCTGGCCGCGAACCGGGACGAGTTCGATCTTGAGCACGTTCGGTTCAAGTGGAGACACCAAGCATACTCCAACCTTGTGTTTTGCTGACGTTTGTCCGGCCCAAATGAAGCTGTTTGGGCCGGACCTGCTCTAATCCAGCAGGTCGCGCCGGAGGGACGGTTCGTGCGTTACCGACCCTCATGTTTCATGAGAAAAATTCTACGATCTGCGTGTGTAAACGGGGCAGGCTTGCGTCATGTGGCCGGCCGAAACGAATTGGTGCACCGAGGGTGGCAGAAGCCGGGCTTGATCCACGTTCCGCACGCGAAAAATCTTGCTCATGCGCGGCAGTGCATCGAACTCCCTCCCGCACCGGATAGTAAATTCTGCGTCGGGTTGGCCGACGCTGGGCCGACCCGACCTGTTCGCCTCAGCTCGTCAGGAACGAGAAGTGGACGGTGCTTTCGTTATACAGCGCCGCCGTCGCGTTGGTGGCCGGGGTGCCGTTCACGTCGAAGCCCTTGACGTAGAGGTTGCGATCGCTCGACGGCGTGCCGCCCCAGGCATCGTTCAGGAACGAGACGCCAAGGTCGTGGGTGCCGGCCGTCAGCGCGGCCTGGACCGTGACCACCTGTGGCTGGCCGGAGGCATTGGGGGCCGTCACCGTCCCCGTCGTCCTGACCACCTTGCCATCGATCGTCAGCGAATACTGGGCGTTGCCCTGGTAGGTATAGCAAACCGCAATCATCGGCGGCTCGGATCGCAATCATCGGCGGGCCGTGCCCGAGATCATTGCAACGGACTTGAGGGGTCTGGCCCAGGGCAATCGCTTGAGGTTTGGCCTGGACGTGGGCGTGGGCGTGGGTTTCTGGGTTGGGGTGAGGTGTGGTTTGGAGGGGTCTTCTTGAGTGTGGAGCCTGTCCATGGCCTGTCCATGGCCTTGCCTGCTGCGCCGTCGCT
Organism: uncultured Acetobacteraceae bacterium; assembly: GCA_964242295.1. GTDB lineage: Bacteria > Pseudomonadota > Alphaproteobacteria > Acetobacterales > Acetobacteraceae > DASWOJ01. The sequence goes on from CAXTDP010000803.1 coordinate 1,943, forward strand.
GATCGGGCACTTTTCGGCTTTGGAGGACCCGCGCCAGTCCTGGAAGGTGGTGTATCCCTTGCCGGAGGTGCTGCTTGTTGTCCTGTGCGGGACGCTTGCCGGGGCGGAGGACTTCGTCGAGATCAGGCAGTGGGCTGCGGTTCACCTGGATTTTCTCCGCCGCTTGCTGCCGTTCGAGGCGGGCCTGCCCAGCCACGACACGCTGAACGATGTGGTCAACGCCATCAACGGCACGCTCTTCTCGGAGTGCTTCACCGCCTGGGTCGAGGGCCTGCGCGAGGCAGCACCGGCGCCCAGCGTACCTGAGGCCCCCGAGGTCGTCGCCCCCGAGGTCGTCGCCATCGACGGCAAGACATCCCGGCGCACGCACGACCGCGCCAAGGGGCGTGGGCCGCTGCACATGGTTTCGGCCTGGGCCAGCAGCCAGCGGCTCGTGCTCGGTCAGCAGGCGTGCGAGGCCAAGTCGAACGAGATCACCGCCATCCCGCTGCTGCTGGAGCGCCTGGCGCTGGCCGGTGCGCTCGTGACCATCGACGCCATGGGCTGCCAGACCCGGATCGCCCAGGCCATCCTCGACCGCGGCGGCGACTACCTGCTCGCGGTCAAGGACAACCAATCCAACCTGCATGACGACATCCGGCGCACCTTTGACGACCCGGGCGCCAAGCTGCACAGCCGCCTTGACGTCACCGACGGCGACCACGGCCGCGTTGAGGTCCGCCGCCACCGGGTCAGCCACGACGTGGGTTGGCTGAACGCCAGCCGCCGCTACCCAGGCGCACCCAGCTTCCCCGGCGTGCGTGCCATAGCCATGGTGGAAGCCGAGGTCGAGCGCGGCGGCAGCACTAGCCTCGAACGGCGCTACTACCTGTGTTCCCTGGCCCTCGACGCCAGGCTGTTCGCCCGTGCCGTGCGCTGCCATTGGCACGTCGAGAGTGTGCTGCAGACGCACACGGAAAGGAGTTCACGATGAACTGTTAAACC
>CAXTDP010000804.1:0-2923 GCA_964242295.1 uncultured Acetobacteraceae bacterium
TGTGGCCGGTGCGCCAGCCGTGGCGATGGCGTCCGGGGCAGGGGTGCCGCGTCCGGTGCTCGGCGGCCTGGCCGTGCCGCCGCCTGGGGCGAATCTGCGCCGCAACCCGCTCTATGCCAGCGAGATGATCCGTTGGCCGTCCGAGCGTTACGAGCGCGAGTACGGCCCGCTCGTGACCTATCCGATGCACGTGGAGGGTCCGGAGCATGCCGTGGCCGGCACCGACCCGGCGACCGACCGCTTGGCCCGGCGCCGCGTGCTGCTGGACCTGCCGACGTCATGGTAGCGGCAAAGCTCGGCTGGGGCATCGCCGGCTGCGGCTGGGTGGCGCGGGACTTTGTCGGCCCGGCGATGCAGGCCTCCGCCAACGGGCGGGTGGCCGCGTTATACGACCCCGACCCTGCATCGTTGCAGCGTGCCGCTGCCCTGTTCGGCGCCCAGCCCCATGCCGGCCTGGATGCTTTCCTGGCGACCCCCGGCCTCGGCGCGGTTTATGTCGCTGCGCCCAACCATGCCCACCGCCCCCTGGTGGAGGCTGCGGCCCGTGCCGGCCTGCCGGTGCTGTGCGAGAAGCCGATGGCGACCACCCAGGCCGACGCCCAGGCGATGGTGGACGCCTGCGCCGCAGCGGGCGTGCTGTATGCGACCGCCTTTGACCAACGGTTCCATGCGGGCCACCGCCTCCTGGCCGGAATGGTGGCGGAGGGCCGGCTGGGCACGGTGACGGCCATACGGATCGTCTATGCCTGCTGGCTTGCGGCGGACTGGACCGGAGACGGCAACTCCGGCGACAATTGGCGCATAGACCCGCGCCGGGCTGGCGGCGGTGCGCTGATGGACCTGGCGCCGCATGGGTTGGACCTGTCGAGCTATCTGCTGGACGAGCGGCTGACCGAAATCGCCGCCATTGGCCAGGCTCGCGTCCACCGCTACGGCGTGGAGGATGGGGCGCTGCTGATGGCGCGCTCCGCTTCTGGCGTGATGGTGCAGATGCATGTCGCTTACAACTGTCCGGAAACCCTGCCGCGTCGCCGCCTGGAGGTCGTGGGCACCGCCGGTCAGGTGATCGCGCGCGATACGATGGGCCAGACCCCTGGCGGCACGCTCGAGTTCATAGACGCCGCCACTGGTGTCACTGAGCCGGTGCCGGTGCCGGGCGCCAACCGGTCGCCGTTCCTGAACCAGGTCGAGGCCTTCGCTGGCGCCGTGCTGGACGGCAGTTCCTTCCCGTTCACCGGCGCGCACGACCTGCACATCATGGACCTGGTGCTGCGCGCCCAGGCCCAAGCCAAACCGCCAAAGCTGCACGATGCCGCATAATGCTTCCTTCTCCCTCTTCCTCCGGGAGAGGGTCGGGGTGAGGGAAGCCACGCAGCACCGGGCCTTCCCCGCTACGGCCTGGGCACTCTCACAATCAAGGCCCGTGCTTGCCTTTTCCCCCACCCCAACCCTCTCCCGGAGGGAGAGGGAGAAGGCAGTCTCCTCATGGACATGATTTTCCCCCATCATCACCTGCCGCCCAACCTGCCCGATGCGGCGGTGGCCTACGTCGCTTCCATGCCGCCGGGTCGGGTGGAGCTGTTCGCCCTATCGCCTCTGGACCGCACCGGCGTCGCTTGCTGGAATGCCATCTTCCTGAACGCGGACGGCACGCGCTGGCACGGAGTCGTACCGCATGGCGTCGGCTATGGCGTGGATGACGATGGCGCCATCATCGGCACGACTGGGGAGCTGGCGGAGGCGGTTCATTCCGCCGTGCAGATACACCGCATGGAGCGGCGTATGGCGACCTACAAAGCTCTGCTGGCCGAATTCGGCCCGCGCGGCGTTGCCGACCCGCTGACCCTATGCCTGCCCGCCGGCAGCACGGTGAACGGCGACACCACCCTGGAATGGGTCCCCGCCCACCGCTGGCCCAGCGGCGAGACTGTCTGGCTGCCGATTGACATCGCCGCCTGTTCGGTCGGCGACCTGTCGCCGGGCTACGAGCCATTCACGACGCCGATCACCAACGGGCTGGGTGCAGGGCCGACGTTGGATTTCGCCATCGGCCATGGCCTGCTGGAACTGTTGCAGCGCGACGGCAACGGCTTGGGCTTCCGGGCGATGGACCGCGGCATGGCATTGGACCTGGGGGACGGCCCTAAGGACCCACGCACCCGCGCGCTGCTGGAGCGCCTCCGTGGCCTCGGCATAGACGTGATCCCGAAATTCGCCACCACGGAGTTTGGCACCGCCAACGTGTATTGCGTCGGCGCGGAGGATGACGGCACGCCTGCCGCCTACCCGATCATGGTGACGGCCTGCGGCGAGGCCGCGTCGCTGGACCGTGAGCACGCGCTGCGCAAGGCGGTGTTCGAGTTTGCCGCCGCCCGGGTCCGTAAGGTGTTCAGCCATGCTCCGCTGGCGGCCGTGGCCGGGATCACGCCGCCGGACTACCTCGACCGCTTCCGCGCCCTGCACACCCTGGGCGGGGAAGAGGGGCGCAGCCTGGTCGCGATGAAGGAGTGGCTACGCCTGGACCAGCCCTCGCTGAAGGCGTTGCTGGGTGGCAACGTGCTGTCCCGGCGCAGCACCCAGCGTTTCGACGAGCTGCCGACCTGGGACGGCCCGCTGTCCGGCACCGGGCTGGTGCAGGAGCTGCACCGGCGGTTTGCCACGGCCGGCATGGAGATTCTGTATTTCGACTTCTCCCCGCCCGGCGCTAAGGACGTGCACGTGGTCAAGGCGGTCGTCCCCGGCCTTGAGGTCGAGACCATGAGCTACCACCGCATCGGCGAGCGCGGCGTGCGCAAGCTGATGGAGCGCGGCAGCAAGCTGGCCGGCATCGGCGCCCCGCCCCCTGGTGCCGCGCCGGTGCGCCTGACGCCCGAGGCCGAGGCGCGGCTGGGCGGCCCGGCCTGGCTGGATGTGGCCGCCGTGG
>CAXTDP010000805.1:0-2908 GCA_964242295.1 uncultured Acetobacteraceae bacterium
GTCATCCAGAGCGATTGGCTGTCGTTCCGGCCGGCGGTGGCGAACTTTGACCGCTGATTGGGCATCAATGCAGGTAAAGATTGAAAAATGTGCAGCGCCGGGCTGGCAGGCTTAATTAGAGTGTGATGTGCGTCGCTTTAAGCTGGACGGAAAGGGCGTAGAAGCCAATCATCACGACAGAGCAGGGGCTTTGCCCGGCTCTGTCGTGTGACTGGCGTTTCCTCCCTAAACTTGGCCCGCTGCGCCGTAAGGCGCGCGGGCCTTCTTTTTTTGTTAGTCTGGAAACCATCGTCTGTCACGCGGATTCCAACAGTTTTCGACAGATCGTGTCAACAAACGGTTGTGCGCTGCACAATCATTGCTTTGCTCGTTGCTACCCCGTTACTTATAGTCGTGGGCTGGCCGGCGCGGGCCGGGGCTTGTAGGGTCCGCGCCTTCCACCGCACCAGGACCTCCGATGCGCCTGTCCCGCTCGCTGCTGCCTACCCTCAAGGAAACCCCGGCTGAGGCGCAGATCGCCTCGCACCGGCTGATGCTGCGCGCCGGGCTGGTCCGCCAGGTGGCGGCCGGCATCTACGCCTGGCTGCCGGCAGGCTGGCGCGTGCTGCAGAACATCGCCGAGATTGTGCGCCAGGAGCAGGACCGCGTCGGCGCCCAGGAGTTGCTGCTGCCCACGCTACAATCCGCTGATCTTTGGAAGGACACCGGGCGCTACGACGCCTATGGCCCCGAGATGCTGCGGCTGCGCGACAGGCACGAGCGCGACCTCATTTACAGCCCCACCAACGAGCTGCTGATCGCCGACCTGCTGCGTCAGTCGGTGCGCAGCTACCGCGAACTGCCGCAAATCCTCTACCACATCCAATGGAAGTTCCGGGACGAGACCCGGCCCCGCTTCGGCGTCATGCGCGGGCGCGAGTTCCTGATGAAGGACGGCTATTCCTTCGACCTGGACCATGCAGCAGCCGTGAACAGCTACCGCATTATGATGCTGTCCTACCTGCGCACCTTCGCACGCCTGGGCGTCCGCGCGGTGCCGATGGCTGCCGACACCGGCCCGATCGGTGGCGACCTGAGCCATGAGTTCCACATCCTTGCCCCCACCGGCGAGAGCCAGGTGTTCTACGACGCCGCGGTCGAGGATGTGACCCTCGGCCTGGACGAGGTGGACCACACCGATCCCGCGGCCCTGGAGCGCCTATTCACCGCCGTCACCACGCCCTATGCCGCGACCGACGAGAAGCACGACTTGCAGGCCTGGGACCGCGTCCCGGCGGACCGGCGGCGTGAGGGCAGGGGCATCGAGGTCGGCCAAATCTTCAACTTCGGCACGCTGTATAGCGAGCTGGTCGGCCTCCAGGTCGCCGGCCCCGACGGTAAACCGGTCCATCCCAACATGGGCAGCTACGGCATCGGCGTGTCCCGCCTGGTTGGCGCGCTGATCGAGGCGCACCACGACGATGCAGGGATCAAGTGGCCGGACAGCGTGGCGCCGTTCCGCGTCGCCATCCTGAACCTCAAGCAGGCCGACCCGGCCACCCAGGCCGTGTGCGAGCGGGCTTACGCTGCCATGCCTGGCCAGGCGCTGTATGACGACCGCGATGAGCGCGCCGGGGTGAAGTTCGCCGATGCCGACCTGATGGGCCATCCCTGGCAAATCATCGTCGGTCCGCGTGGCGCGGCGGCGGGAACGGTGGAGCTGAAGCGCCGGGCCACCGGGGAGCGGCAGGAGCTACCGCTTGAGGCCGCGCTGACCCATATCCTCTAGCATGTTCGGTCCCTTCGAGCGTGCCGTCGCCGGCCGCTACCTGCGGGCGCGGCGCGGCGAGCGCTTCGTGTCGGTGATCGCCGGGTTCAGCCTGGTCGGCATCGCGCTGGGAGTGGCGACACTTATCATCGTCATGTCCGTCATGGGCGGGTTCCAGGTGGACCTGCTCAACCGCATCTTGGGGTTCAACGGGCATCTCGGCGTGTATCCGAACGGCCCCGCCATGACGGACTATGCCGCCATTGCCGACCGCATCCGCAAGGTGCCCGGCGTCGTGACCGCCGCCCCGGTGGTGGATGGCCAAGTGTTGCTGCAAGGACCCGGCGGGCAGAACGCCGGCGGCATGGTGCGCGGCATGGTGCCCGACGATTTCCGCCGCATGAAGGCCGTCAGCGACCATATCCTGGCTGGTACCTTGAAGGACTTCGAGGGCGAGGACGCCTTGGCCATCGGTGTCGGCCTGGCGCGGAAGTTCGGCTTGGGGGTGGGCGATGCGCTGACCCTGGTGTCGCCCCAGGGAGCCGCGACGGCGTTCGGCACCATCCCGCGCGTGCGCGCCTACAAGGTGGTGGCGATCTTCCAGGTTGGCATGAACGAGTATGACACGTCGTTCGCCTTCCTGCCGATTGAGGCCGCGCAGATCTTCTTCCAACTGCCCGGCGCCGCCTCCCACATCGAGGTCTCGGTGGAGGACCCGCAGCAGGTCCGCCAGGTGAACCGCGCCATCACGGACGCCTTCGCCGGCACCGGGCTGCGCGTGGTGGATTGGCAGGCCAGCAACAACAGCTTCTTCGCGGCGGTCCAGGTCGAGCGGAACGTGATGTTCCTGATCCTGACGCTGATCATCCTGGTGGCGGCGTTCAACGTGATCAGCTCGCTCATCATGATGGTGAAGGACAAGACGCGGGACATCGCGGTGCTGCGCACCATCGGCGCCGGGCGCGGCGCGGTGATGCGGATTTTCCTGATGGCGGGCGCCAGCATCGGCGTGACCGGCACTCTGCTCGGCGTCGTCATCGGCGTGCTGTTTTGCCTGAACATCGAGACGATCCAGGGCTGGGTCGAGGCGGTGACCGGCACCAAGGTGTTCAGCCCCGAGGTATACTACCTGACGCACCTGCCGTCGAAGCTGAACCCGCA
>CAXTDP010000806.1:0-2906 GCA_964242295.1 uncultured Acetobacteraceae bacterium
CCGCGTCCGGCGCGGGACAGTAGCAGGACTCCGGCCACGCCGACGCCGATGCTGGCCAGCGCCAAGAGGCGCAGCGTTTCGCCCAGCACGAGGCAGAACGCCGCGGCGGCCGGCACCGCATCCGTCTTGGAGTAGGCGGTGCCTACGGCCGAAACTGCGATGGCCGAAACGCTATGATGAGCAGCGACGTGCCCAGCACCTGCGCCAGCCCAGCCGTGGCGCATCCCAGCAGGACCCCGGCATTCGGCGGTGGCAAGGCGCCGCCTATGGCGGCCCAGTAGGCAGCAAGCAGCACGGCACCGACCGGGATGGCATAGACATAGCAGACAAACCCGGCAGTCCCGACCGAGAACCGCCCGCGCAACCGCTGCTGCAATGCCGTGCGTCAGGTCTGGAACAGCGCGGCGACCAGGGGGATAGGCAGCCAGAACGGCATCAGCAGGCGTGCGGTTTGGCCCCCTCTCCCTTTGGGAGCGGGTTGGGGTGAGGGGGTCTTGGCTGCGGGGCGGATGACCTAGACCGGGAAAGCCAGCGCCGGACGCTTCCCTCACCCCGGCCCCCACCCGGAGGGAGAGGGAGAAGGCAGGCAACTGACTGCCAGCGTGCGGCGTTGCGGCTGAAATAGGAATTATCTGCCATGCGCGCCATTATTCTTGCCGCTACTCTGCTTGCGACGCCGGTCCTGGCCCAGGGACAACGACCGGGCCAGGCTCAAGGACCGGCCCCGGCACAGGGGCATGGCCAGAGCGAAAAGGTTTGGACCGATGCGCCAACGCCGGGGGTCATCAACGACAGCGTGCAGCCGATTGACCGTGCCGGCGTCTCGTCCAGTGCCGACGTTGGGGCGCCGTTCAGCGCCATACCCAGTGGCGCATATAGCGGCAGCGGGCGCACTGGTTCGGCGACCATCGGGGCTACCCCCAGCGATGAGGTCGTGACGCCCAACGTTTCCAGGTAGCATCAAACTCCGCTGAACCGCGCCGGCCGCTTTTGCAGGAAGGCGGCCTTCCCCTCGGCATGGTCGGCGGTCAAGAACAGGCTGGACTGCGCTTCCCGCTCCCAATCCAACGCCGCGTCCAGCCCGGCGGCCAGCCACTGCCGGGTCAGGGCGACTGGCAACGGAGCCGCTTCCGCAAACCGTTTGGCGCGGGTGATCGCTGCATCCAGGGCGTCGCCTGGTTCCACGAGCTCATCCGCCAGGCCGATCTGTTCCGCGCGGCTGGCATCCATCAGGTCGCCGTATAGAAACACCTGCCGCGCCCGGCCTTGGCCGATACGCGCCGGGAGCGTGTGCAGCAGGCCGAGGTCGGCGACCAGTCCGATCTTCCCGAACCCCGCGGCGAAACGGGCATCCCGCGCCGCCATCACGGTATCGCAGCACATGGCCAGGGATAGCCCGGCGCCGACGCACCAGCCCTCGACTGCTGCGATGATGGGCTTGCTGCCCTTTACCAAAAGCCGGACGAGCTGGTGCGTCAGGCGGAACCGCTCCCGCCCGGCCGCCAGGTCGGCGATATCCATGCCGCTGATGTCGCCGCCGGCGCAGAAGGTGCCGCCGGCGCCGGTGATGACGATGGCGCGCAGCGCCGGGTCGGCCTCGATCCGCTCCAGGGCCTCGACCAGGGCGCGGCGCATCGGGACGGCCAGGGCATTGCGCCGCTCTGGGTAGTTCAGCGTCAACACCGCTGTCAGGCCGTCACGGTGCTCGGTCAGCACGGCGCGTCCCCCAGCTCGATCACGGCATCGGCGGCATAGGCGCCACCGCCCTCGGGCATGGCGAAGACCGGGTTCAGGTCCACCGCACGCAGGCGCGGACCCGCCTGCACCGCGAACACAGATAGCCGCGCCAGCATCGCCGCCAGGGCCGCCACGTCGGCCGGCGGACGGCCGCGTACTCCCAGCAGGATCGGGGCGGCGCGTATGGAGCGGATCATCCGTTCCGCCACGTCCACGCCGAAGGGGCAACGGTGCAATGCCACGTCCCGCAGCACCTCGACGAAGATGCCGCCCAGGCCGAACATGGCCACCGGGCCGAACACCGGGTCCTGGGTGATGCCCATGATGCACTCGACCCCGCCGCGGAGCTGCTTGGCGACCAGCACGCCCTCGATGCGGGCATCAGGCGCCGCGGCTCGGGCACGGTTCATGATGGTGGCGAAGCCAGCCCGCACCGCCGCCGCATCCTGCACGCCAACAATGACGCCGCCGATGTCGGACTTATGCACGATGTCCGGTGACAGGATCTTCAGCACGACCGGGTAGCCGAAGCCTGCGGCGGCAGCGGCGGCGTCCTCTGCCGTGGCGCAGGCGGCCTCCGGCGCGGCTGGGATGCCGGCCTGGGACAACAGCCGCTTTGCCGCGGCCTCGTTGGGCGATGTCAACGGCAACGCAACCGCCGGCACCGCAGGCGGCGGCTGTCCCGGCGGCGCCGCGAAGGCCTCGCCGAACCGGCCCATCGCATGGATCGCCACCACGGCACGGGTCGGGTCCTCGAACACCGTGAACCCGTCGCCCTCGTATTCCGCAATGCGGCTGGGCGGGGCGACGACGGACAGGACCCATAGGCGGTCCGGGTGGCGGGCCATGCTGGCGCGGAGCTGCTCGCGCAGCCGCGGCGCCATGCTATCGGCACCGCCGACCTGGGTGAAGAACCCGAGCAGCGAGGTGTAGCCGCCGTCCTCGATCATGCTGTCGGTGAATTTGCCGACCAGGCTCATGTCGTTGAACGCCTGCGCCGTGCAGTCCACCGGGTTGCGCGGCGCGGCGAAGGGCAGCAAGGCCTTGAGACGAGCCTGGGCGTCGGCAGGCATCTCCGGCAGCGGCAGGCCCAGCTTCTCGGCGGCGTCGGAGATCAGCACCCCGGCGCCGCCGCTGATGGTGATGACGCCCAGCGTGTTGCGGACGGG
>CAXTDP010000807.1:0-2904 GCA_964242295.1 uncultured Acetobacteraceae bacterium
GGGGTGGGCCGCGGTGGTCCAGCCCCACGATCCGTGGCATCCTGCGCAACCCGACCTACACGGGCCAGGTGCACGCCTACCGCACGCACTGCCGTCCTCCCACGCACCGGCGCTCGGCGACGCGCCCTATCGGTCGTCCTCACGGCACGGCCACCCTGCAGCCGCAGGACACCTGGCTCCTCGTGGGTCAGGTGCCCGCCGTGGTAGGCCAGGCACATTTCGACGAGGTGCAGGCAAAGTTGGCGACGAACCAGTCCTTTGCCCGGCGCAACAACACGGCGCACCAGTATCTGCTGCGCGCCCTGGTGAGCTGCGGGCGCTGCGGTCTGTCCAGCACCGCACGGGCGATCAACGGGCGGAACTTCTACTATCTGTGCAACGGCAAGGGCCACAGCACCTTCTCGCACCGCGCCACGTGCTGTCCGGCGCGCCACACACCCGCACGGCAGTTGATGACCTCGTGTGGGCCGACCTGTGCGCGCTGCTGGCCGAACCGGAGCCGCTCGCCACCGCCGTGGCACGCGCCCATGGCGGGGCGTGGCTGCCGCAGGAGCTGCTTGCGCGCCGTGAAACGCTGCGCCGAGGCCAGGCGCACCTGGTCCAGCAACTCGAGCGACTCACCGACGCCTATCTCAGGGCCGTCATCCCGCTCGACGAATACGAGCGGCGCCGGCGCGACATCGAACAGCGCGTCCAGGCATTGGCCAGACAAGAGGAGCAACTACGCAGCGACGCCGTGCGCCAGCAGCAACTCGCAGGCATTGCGGCGTCGCTGGAGGCGTTTCGCGAGCGCGTGCAACGCGGCCTGACCCAGGCCAGCTTCGAGCAGCGCCGCCAACTCGTGCTGCTGCTCATCAACCGCGTGGTGGTCACCGACGCCGACGTCGAAATCCGATACGTGCTGCCCATAACCCCTGACAGCGAACACGTTCGGTTTTGTCATTTGCGTAAAGACTATTTCCACGACCCACCTGTGTCGGCCAAGATGCGCGCTGCTCTCCACACCACGTCGCGCGATCCGTGGCTTGATCCCACGGGCACGGCACTCACGGCGGCAGCGCCGGTGATCGTAGCCCTTGTCGGCGTGCAGCTTGGCCGGGCGCTTGCGCGGCCGACCACGGCCTCTGGTTCGCAGGCCTTGCACGGCGTCCAGCGTGGCCACCAGCATCATGCTGTCGTGGCGGTTGGCGCCGCTCAGGGCAACGCCGAGCGGCGTGCCGCGGGCATCGGTGACGAGGTGACGCTTCGTGCCCGGCCTGCCGCGATCCGTCGGGTTCGGGCCGACTTCGGCGCCCCCTTGTATGGGTGTCACTCTGTCAAGCGCGTTCTTCCTTCCGCGGCTGTGGTGATGGCTGGACGAAGTCGGGATCGATCTCGCGATGTGCTGTGCGGCCATGTGCCGCACCACCTTGTATCCGGTCGGCCCGCGCCGGGTGCCTGACCAACATCCCACAAGCGTGGGCAGATGCGAGACCGGAAAGGCGGGACCCATCTTTTTGACGGCATCAAAGCCCTGGGGGCCATCGGTCCACGCCGTCCCGTTTCGTCGAGCAGCCTGCAGCCGCTGCGACGAACCTGCTCAGGCCTTCAGCACGGCGCCTTCCGGCACCACGCCGTCAGCCAGATACTTCCACAACGACACGACCAGCTTGCGGGCCATGGCCACCAGCATGATCCTGCGCATGCGTCCCCTGGACGCGCCCACCCGCTCCTGGAACCACCGTGCAAGCGCGCTGCCCGGCTGGTGGCGCAGCCAGAGCCAGGCCATCTCGATCGCCGTTCGCCGTGCCCGCGGGTTGCCGGACTTGGCGATACCCTGGTCGCGCCGCACTCCGCCGCTCTGCCAGGGGCTGGGGGCCAGGCCAAGATAGCCGCCCACCTCGCGCCGGTTGCGGAAGTCGCGGAAGAACACCTCGTTGTCGAGCACGGTGGCAAACGTCAGCCCGATGCCGCGCAGCCTGGCGAGCCGGGCGGCCTTGCCGTTCTCGGCTTGCGCCACCGCCTTCTGGTCGGCCTCGACCTCGGCGATCATCTCGATCACCTGGTGCAGCCGACGACATTCCCGCAGCAGCTCGGCCTGCAGGCACGGTGCCAGCTGCTGGCCGTCGACGGTGCGCAACCCGTCCAGCCGCTCCTGCCAGTTCCGGCGTGCAGGCTCGAAGTCACGCACGCCCTGGGTCATCAGCAGACCCTTGATGCGGCTCGAGTGCTGGCCACGCTCCACCACAAGCCGGGCGCGCTCACGAGAGCGGCGGCGCGCGTCTTCCTGCTCGGGGCTGGGCACGTGCACCACGCGGCAGACCTGGCTCTCGCCGCGCTCCACCGCCATCAGCGTGCGCAGCAACCCGGCCGCGTCCAGCCGGTCGGTCTTGGCCCGTCGTGCCCGGCGATCGACAAGAATGCTGGCGGCATCGAGCACACGGTTCTCCACCGCATGGGCGCACAGCCAGCGGTGCAGCCAGAACCCGTCGTAGCCCGCCTCGAAGCAGCAGGAGACACGCGCCGGTCGGCCCAGCGCCTCCTCCGCCTGCCCCCGCTTGCGCGCGACCAGAGCCAGCAGGCCGTCCGTGTCGCCGCCATCCAGCCGGTGCAGGCTGACCTTGTCGGCAACAGGAGAATGCACGGCGACGAGCCAGGTCGAGCGGCTCAGCTCCAGCGCCATGAACACGGTGGCAGGCGCAACGTCGTCGGTGGCAGTGATGGCAGCTTCCACAACGGATCTCCCTGGGTCAGTGGTTCGGACCCGAGCCTAGCGATGCTCAGCAGTCCCACGCCCCATAGGATCTTTTTTGCCGCCAGGCTGGCGCTGTCGAGTGCAGCCCGGCTCCAGTCCAGTTGTCCAGCATCGTTCAGCCGCTCCAGCAGCACCCGGTGCAAGCCGGTCCAGATCCCGGCAGCGTGCCA
>CAXTDP010000808.1:0-2903 GCA_964242295.1 uncultured Acetobacteraceae bacterium
ACAGGAGCTGGTCCTGCAGGTCCTCCCGGGCGACGCCCAGGGTCTCGGCGGCGGAGTAGAGGTATAGCCCGTGGCCGCACTCGTCCTGCACCTTGGCCAGCAACGCGGCCTTGCGGCGCAGGCTGGGGGCACGGGTCAGCCAGCGGCCCTCCGGCAATTGGCCGACGATCTCGCTGTGCGCGTGCTGGCTGATCTGGCGGACCAGGGTGCGGCGGTATGCCTCGGGCATCCAGTCGTTGGCCTCGATGCGGTCCTCCGCATCAATGCGGGCCTGGAACTGGGCCATGCGGCCGGCATCCTCGACCGGACGGGCGGCGGGGGCGTCTGTGGTGTTCAAGGCCTGGGTATACATGCCTGAGGCTCCAACCGGGGACACGCGGAATGTATCACAGAAAATTAGGGTTGCAAGATTTCTTGTAAGATACGCCCCGGTGGAACCCCCTGCCCCCGCCGGTGTTCTGCTCGCATCAACAACAGCTTGGAGATGCATACCATGGACGAGAACCGCTTCGAGGGCGCGGCACGCAAGGTCGGCGGCAAGGTCGAGGGCGCGCTGGGCGACATGACCGGCGACACCAAACTCAAGACCGATGGGGCCATGGACAAGGCCGCGGGCAGCGCGCAGCGGGCCTATGGCCAAGCGGCCGACACGGTGCGCGACGTTGCGGACAAGGTTGGCGCCGGGGACTTCGGCTCGCAGGTGTTGGACCAGATCGAAGAGGCCGGCGACATGCTGGCCGAGCAGGTGGACGCCCGGCCGATCACTGCGGTGCTGATCGCTGCTGGGGTGGGTTTCCTGATCGCGCTGGCGACTAAGCCGGCACCGCAGGTTGTGTATCGCCGCCGTTAAAGCGTGCTGCTGGGTCCGGCCCTCTTGGCAGGGGGCCGGACCTGTTTTCTGCGGTGTCGAGCCAATTTTCCGAGGCTGGTGCCAGGGTCGTGTAGAGGCCGACGCATAAAGTGCGGGCGGCGATGCCGGGCCAATTTGGCGGCAGCAAACCGACGGGCAGCCGCGGGTCGCGCAGAGTGAGCCGTCGGTATTCGTGTATTAGCAGCACCCGGGCGGCTAGCGCTTCCAGCGGTTGCAGGCTGGCAGCGTCCAGGTCGGTGAATAGGTCCACGAAACCCGCGTATCCTTCCCCTACCCGGGTCACGGGCCAGGCGCGTGCGGCCAGGGCGTGCATCGCCTCTGGCGTGCCGTGGCTTAGCAAGGCCGGGATGCCCGGTGGGGGCGTCAATGCCGTATCCGGGGCGGTCAGCACGCCTGGCGCCAGCAGGGCATAGCCGGCCTGCTCCAGCATCGTCCGTTCTACGCCGGCCTCGGCGAAGGCCAGGCGGAGCTGTCCGTTCCAGGGAGTGTCCAGCGGGCCATAGATGCGCGGTCCTGCCCTGGCGGAGTCTCGCTCGCCCCGGCGGGACAGGCGGTAGAAGCTGCGGCGGCCGTCGCGGCGGCCTTCCAGCCAGCCGTCGCGCGCCAGGCGGGATATTGCTGTCCGTACTACGCCGCCGCTTGCGCCCAGGGCTGCCATGAGTTCGAGGAGAGATGACAGCGCGAGTTCGCCGCCACGGGGGGCGATGGCGTCGCCGTAGATGGTGATGATGACCGAGCCGGTGCGGGATGGGGCGTCCCTGAGAGCGGCTAGCAGGCCGGCGAGCGGCATGGATCAGGCTTGCTTGCTGCTCCCTCTCCCCTTGGGAGAGGGTTGGGGTGAGGGAAAGGCCACACGGGCCGGTCTCCTGCTTACAACGCTGGGCGGCGCACCTGCGGGGCGGGCCCGGCACTTGCGGCTTCCCTCACCCCGGCCCTCTCCCGGAGGGAGAGGGAGAAGGAAGCTACGCCCGTAGGAATCCAACCAACCGCTCCGCTTCTGCGACTATGGGGTCAGCGATTGAGGCTGCGCGGGCGGCGCCGTTGCGGAGTACGGCGTCCACTGCGCCGGGGTCGGCGAGGAGCAGGCGGGTTTCGGCGGCTATGGGCGCCAGGTGGGCGACTACGACTTCCGCCAGAGCTTCCTTGAAGACGCCGAAGCCCTTGCCGCCGTGCTCGCGCAGCACTCCGGCCGGGTCGGTGTCCAGCAGCGCCGCCATGATGCCGACTAGGTTGCGCGCCTCTGGCCGACCCTCCAGGCCCTCGGCCTCGTTTGGCAGCGGCTCGGCGTCGGTGCGGGCGCGGCGTATCTTGAGGGCGATGGCGTCGGCGTCGTCGGTCAGGTTGATGCGGCTCTGGTCCGACGGGTCGGACTTCGACATCTTCTTGGAGCCGTCGCGCAGGCTCATGACCCGGGCTGCCGGGCCGAGGATCAGTGCTTCGACCTGGGGGAAGAACTCCACCTCGTAGTCGTGGTTGAACTTGGCGGCGATGTCGTTCGCCAGCTCCAGGTGCTGGCGCTGGTCGTCGCCGACCGGCACGCGGGTCGCGTGGTAGGCGTGGATGTCGGCGGCCATCAGGTTGGGATAGACGAACAGCCCGGTCGAGACCTGCTCGCGGTCCTTGCCCGCCTTGTCCTTGAACTGGGTCATCCGGTTCAGCCAGCCCATGCGGGCGACGCAGGTGAAGATCCAGGCGAGGCGGACGTGGGCGTGGACGGCGGACTGGTTGAACAGGACGTGCGCCTGTGGGTCGATGCCGCAGGCGATCAGCGACGCGGCGAGTTCCCGCGTCGCGGCGGCGAGGGTGCGCGGGTCCTGCCATGCGGTGATCGCGTGCAGGTCCACGACGCAGTACAGGCACTCGTGGTCCCGCTGCAGCGCCACCCAGTTGCGTATGGCGCCGAGATAGTTGCCAAGGGTGGGGACGCCGGACGGCTGGATGCCGGAGAAGATGCGTTGCATGGCCGGGTTCTGTGCGGGCCGGGC
This sequence comes from uncultured Acetobacteraceae bacterium, assembly GCA_964242295.1. Taxonomy (GTDB): domain Bacteria; phylum Pseudomonadota; class Alphaproteobacteria; order Acetobacterales; family Acetobacteraceae; genus DASWOJ01. Next base: position 2,857 of record CAXTDP010000808.1, read on the forward strand.
TGGCTGGTCAAGGGCTGGCTGGTTAGGGAATGGATCGGGCCGCGTCC
>CAXTDP010000809.1:0-2899 GCA_964242295.1 uncultured Acetobacteraceae bacterium
GCGCTCAATCCAGCAGCGCGGCACCTGCACCCGCCTGGCCAGTTCGGACATGGTGAGCCACCCCGGGATGTGTCGCGGGTGCGTCCGGCTGGCACCTCGCAAGATGCGATGACGCTGGCGAAAGACCTGCACGGTCCGCACCAGCACGTGGCTGCAGCGAGGCGAGCGGTAGCCTTCCCCGGTCAGAACCTCGGCGGCCTCTGCGTCGGTCAGCCCCTGGCGGGCCAGTTCGAGGATGCGTGCCTGCATCTCGGCGCCACGGGACAGGGCGTGTAGGGCATATACTCTCGGCTCGACCTGAAGCTCGGAGATCTCGCCACCCCGCCAAACGATGCGGACGTCGATGCGCTCAGGAGACGTCCGGTGCAGGATGACCTTGTCGATCAAGCAGCGCAGCAGCGCCTTCTTGTGTGCCCGGTCCATGCCGGGTTGCCGCCACATGGCGGGCAACTGCGGGCCGAGGGCGAGGAAGTCGTCGCGCTCTTCGGGGGTCAGCACGTCCGGCTGGGTGCGCGCCGCGCGGTGCTGGACCAGCGCCTCCTCGGCTTGGCGCAGTTCGCGTAGCGCGACTTCCCAGCGATGCTCCAGCTCCGACGCGACCAGGCGGTTGTCGGGATCGACCCGGTTGAATTGCCGCTCGGCGAGTAGCGCCTGGTAGCGCAGTCGCTCGACCTGCTGCACCTCAGCTCGGTCGAGCGCATCCTCCGTCTGCCGCCGGGTATCCTGCGCGCGTGCCCAGGCATCCAGCTCCTCCGGACCAGCCGCGGCAAAGAACGCGGCCACTACGGCTGCGTCGATCGGATCGGCCGGAAGGTGCTGGCACAACGGCCCGCCCCGGCTCCGCTGCAGGAAGTTGCAGACGTAGCGGTTGGCGGCCTTGTACTCCACGGTCATCTTGTGGCCGCACCGGCCGCACCAGACACTGCCCTGCAGCAGCGCCGCGCCGTCGCACGGCACGCCGCGCGTCTGGTTGCGTGCGTACTCCGCGTGGTTGTCGCGCAGCATGGCCTGGACCCGCTCGAAATCGGCCCATGCAACATAGGCGGGATAGCGGTCCTTCACGACCACTTTCCACCCCGCCATCGGGCAGCGCACCGTGATCAGCTTGCCGCTGGCGTAGGTGGCTTGGCAGGACCGGGTGCGGCCGTAGACGAAAGCGCCGGCATACGCGGGGTTCTTGAGGATGGCCGTGATCATGCCGTCCGTCGGCGTCCGCCAGGCCACCTCGCCGAAGCGGTCGAGCCGCGGCACGGCGAGCGCTCGGCCCCGGAACGAGCGCAGCACCTTGCCGACCGAGCCCAGTTCCAGGAAGCTGGCGAACACCAAGCCGATCTGCTCCTGGACCTCACGGTCTGGATGCTTGGTCACCACGCCCTGCGTGCCGCGCACCAGACCCGCTGGCAGGAGCAATGCCAGCTCGCCGCGCTGAGCCTTGTTCAACAGGCCGGCGGTCAGGCGGCCGCGCAGCGTGTGCAGCTCGACCTCGGAGATCGTCCCTTTCAGGCCCAAGAGAAGGCGTCCATTCGCCGAGCCCGGGTCGTACACGCCATCGCGGTCGCCGATGAGGCACTGCCGGAAGCCGCATAGGTCGAGCAGCGGATACCAGTCCGAGCAGTTGCGCGCGAGCCGCGTGACCTCATAGGAGAGGATGATGCCGACCTCGCCGAGCGTCACGCGTGCGATCAGATCCTTGAACCCCTCGCGCTGCGTGGTGGTCGCACCGCTCCGGCCGAGGTCGCTGTCGATCACCTCAATCCCGGTGTCGGGCCAGCCAAGGCTCTGCGCGCGCTGGCGCAGCGCATACTGCAGCCGCAAGCTTTCCTGGTTGCCCAGCACCTGCTGCGGCGTTGATTGGCGAATGTAGATCACGGCTTTCCGGCCCAGGTGCTTGGCCGTCACGAGTTCCGACATCATGGCTCTCCTCCCGTCATTCCGGGCGAGATCACCGATGCCGCCTCGGCGTCCTCCTCAACTCGCTGGACGGGTGGCGTTTCAACGAGTGCCGTCCGGCTTGTCCGTGCTCCGGGCAAGGCAAGACGAACCAAGTCCCGAATGGCTGCGAGCGACAGTTTGCTCGATGCATGGCGCGGCGACGCCGGGCAGAGACTGGTCGCTCTGATCGGGAGCTTCAGCACCACGTCGTCGCGATAGACAACGAGCGCGTGTCCGCCCAAGGCCGATCCCGTTGTCGCTGCCAAGGTGAACTCGCGCTGGAACAACGGGTGAGTGGGATCGGTGACCGTTACCTTTTCCGGCTGATCGCACACCGGACGAAGACGGGTATCAACCTGTGTGCTCGTACGACCCTTGCCGGCCGAACGACCGCCTGCTCTTGGGCATGAAAGGCAGCATCAGCGAGTTCGAGCTGGGGGTCATGCGCGCCCGCATGCTTGCGTATTCCGACGAAACCAGCCGGTGATTCCGGGTTCTTCCGCCATTTTGGTGCAGCGAGGCGGTGCTGTTGCGCCCTACCGGCGTGATTGCCTCATGCAGCGACCAAGACGCGGCAGCGCAGCAGGTCGAATTTGGCCCGCCCATACATGGTCCGTTTCAGCAGCTTCAGCCGGTTGATCTGCCCCTCGACGGGGCCGGTGCTCCAGGGTTCGACAAGGGCGGCCAACACTGCGTCGTGGTCGCGCTTGATGCCGCGCGCGAACGCGTCGAGCGCCGTCCCTTTCGCGTCGGTCAGCCAGGTGTCCAACGCCGGCCCAGCTTCCTTGTCCCGTGCGCCGCGGATCAGGGCCGCGAAGTGGGTGGCGAGTTCGCCGGCCTGGGCGAGATCGGGGGCTGCCTCGGCCAGGTGCGCGAGGAACGCGCCCTCCTGCGCGTCCAGCGTGCCGGGCGCGGTGGTCAGCAGCTGGGCGCAGCGCCGGCTTGACGGCTCCGGCCACGCCGCCGC
>CAXTDP010000810.1:0-2896 GCA_964242295.1 uncultured Acetobacteraceae bacterium
TCTCCGATGGACCGGCTCTGCTCATACAGCCTTGCCGGTTCAAACGGTCGCGACGGATGCGCCTACAACGGATTTCGATGCACTCCCGCTGATTGACCAGGCTGTGCTTAGTCAGCTTCAAGCTATCATTCCGGCAGCCAAGTTCCAGTCGATCATCCAATCCTATCTCAGCACAGACTTTCTTGCTGGTGTTGAGGCGAACTCACCGGTGCACGACTTTGAAGCGCTCGGGTTCATGGCACATACCTGCAAAGGAACATCGGCCAGCATCGGTGCGGTGCGCCTGAGCGCGGTCGCTGCAGAACTTGAAGGAGCCTGCCGTGCCAAGAAGGCATCCTCGAGTATCCTCTTGCAAGCGGAGCTTCGGCGCATAGCCAATCTAACGAATGTTGCTCTTGGTGTCCTCTGCGTGGCTGTCGCGGGAGAGCATGCGGTCTGATACCCACGGGGCGTAGTTCAAGATCTGCCCTTTTTGGGTTAGGATCTGTCATAAAATAAACGCACTTACTATCTGTTGAATATTTGTCAATATCAATGGGATGCATTTAATTGTCGGTTCAGTTATTTTATGACATCCCCTTAGTGAGCATTCAAAACCGTTGCTCTCCCGCACTTTGCGTGGAGGCGAACTGTCGACTGGAATGGATAAAGTGCTGATAGCTGGGGCAGATTTTGGGTTGGAGTGGCTGCGAGTATCATGCTGCACCCAGCCAGATCGGCAGCCGTATTTTCTTTGCGAAAGAAATCGCCTGCTGTTCAAAACGGGAAGGTCGGCTCCACGCAAAGTGATATTGGTGGCGAATTCGCTGGCCCTGCCGGCAGGCCATCCTCCGCGCCCCTGGCCGGTTCGAATTTCTCGGCGGACGCGGACGGGGCGGACCGTCTTACCCGTGAACAAATGGACAACTCCGAATTCGCCACCAATATCAAAGTGCGGGAGAGCCAAAATCGTGGGGTGATCACGCCGCGGTTGTCGTCGCCCTTCGGTCATCGTTGGCGGGCCGGAAGCTCAGGTGACGATAGCGAAAGGGCATCCTCCACGAGTGTATTGTTCAGCACGGCCATGCGCACGTCGAGGAAGGGCTGCACTATGGCCCTATTCCAGCGCATCTGCTGCTTCCTGTTCATGCGCTTGGCCACAACCTCGTTGACCGCGCTTTCCACGAACACGGTCGAGACCGGCTCGCCACGCCGACGCCGAGCGGCATTGTAGTGCGACAGCATTGATGGCCGATCGCTCCCTACTTTCTGTAAACCTTTGTGGTGTTCACCCAATCTGGGTGAAACTCGAGCCCAAGTAGATGGTTGCCAGATGTCGCCTTGCGGCTGGTTCCCCGGGTCCCTCCGTGTAGCGCGACAGCTCGGATGGCCGGCGCATTGCCTCACCTCGAATGCTCCTGAGCGCTGAGCGGTTGCCTCATCTAGAATGCTCCCGGCCGAGGTTCGGCGGAGACGGGCATAAGGCGGATCAGCATGGCGACGCGTGACGAGTTGGTGAGGGCGGTATCGGAGCGTTATGGCCGGGCCAGCCGGGCGGAGTGGGGGCACATCCTGGACGAGTTCACGGCGGTGACGGGTTTGCACCGCAAGCATGCGATGAGGCTGCTGCGCGGTGGGGCGTCCATTAAGCGATGTAGCCCGCGGCCCGGGCGGCGGGTGTATGACGTGGCGGTGCGCGAGGCGCTGGTGGTGATCTGGGAGGCATCGGACCGGGTATGCGGCAAGCAGCTGCGTCCGCTGGTGCCGTTGCTGATCGATGCAATGGAGCGGCACGGGCATCTCCAACTGGCGCCGGAGGTGCGCGGCGGCCTGTTGGCGATGAGCGCTGTGACGATCGACCGGGCGCTTGTTGAAGTCAGGGGGCAAGCGGGAGGAGGCGCCCGCCGTCGCGCGGCGCCCTCGGTCGGCGTGCGGCGCAGCGTGCCGGTGCGCACGTTTGCCGATTGGAACGATCCGGCGCCAGGGTTCATGGAGGCTGACCTGGTGGCGCATAGCGGGCCGACAGCGGAAGGCAGCTTCGTGCAAACGCTGACGCTGACAGTCATCGCGACTGGCTGGACGGAGTGCGCGCCGTTGCTGGTGCGCGAGCAGACACTGCTGACCGAGGTGCTGGGCGAGGTTCGCAAGCTGCTGCCGTTTCCGCTGCTCGGGTTCGACACGGACCAGGAAATAGGGGGCATACTCGAGCTCCCCGATCAGCCGCAGCTCGTGCCGCAGTTGCGCGTCCACCTCTGGTGGCAGGCTAGCAGGGTAGCGGGACGGCACGGCCTGCCAGACCAGTCGTTCCAAGGCTGCCTGGGCGGTCTCGCCGGGCCGCTCCGTCTCGTCCGGATACTGGTAGCGCAGTTCGGACAGGGAGAAGGCGCAGCGGTCCACGATCTCCAGCGTGCGGGCCAGGGCGTCGGGGTGGCGGGCATACAGCCGCGCCATCTCGGCCGGCGCATTCAGGTGGCGGTCGGCATGGCGTTCGCGGCGGAAGCCCGCGTCGTCGATGGCGCAGCCCTCGCGGATGCAGGTGACCACGTCCTGCAGGATGCGCCGCTCCGGCGTGTGGTAGAGCACATCGCCCGTAACCACGGTCGGCACCCTTGCGGCCTGTCCCATGCTGTCCAGCTCATGCAGCCGCGCGGCGTCGTCAGGCCGTCGGCGCAGGCACAGGTAGGCACGACCGGGGAACCCGCCCCGCAGCCGGGTCAGCACATCGGCAAGCCCGGCGTCGGGCTGGTCCGGCAGCAGCACCAGCAGCCGGCCCTCGCCGTGCCGAACCAAGTCGGCCCAGGCCAGGTTGAAGCCGCCCTTGCCCGTTCGTCCCTTCCCGAGCGTAAGCAGCCGGCACAGCCCGGCGTAGCCGGCGCGGCTCGTCAGATAGGCCAGCACCGGTGGGCTGTCGCACAGG
>CAXTDP010000811.1:0-2894 GCA_964242295.1 uncultured Acetobacteraceae bacterium
CCCAGCGCCGCAAGCAGCACCGGCATACGCTGGCCGATCAACACCACCACCGCGATGCCGCCGGCAAACAGTGCCGCGCCGCCCAGGCGGGGCAGCCAGCCCGGCCGCGCCAGCAGCGCGTCCGCCGGGGGCAGCAGGGCCGGGAACAGCATGCGCACGAAGGTGGGTGCGGCCCGGGGCTTGCTGAACGGACCCGTCAGCTCGCCATCGTCCGACCGCGGCATCCCATACAGGTTATGGCCGGTCGCAAACTGCAACAGGGTCTGTGCCGCGACATAAAGCGTTGACGCCACCAAGCTGACGAAGAACCAGCGCCGGGCCGACGGGTCCGCCAGGGTCCAATGCTCCAACGCCGCGACGAACAGCAGGAAGCGCAGGACGAGCAGGGCTTGCAGCAACGCGGCCCCATTCTGGCCCGGCAACGAAAGGTTCCAGGCCGTGCAGGCGACGAGCCAGCCCCACCATGCCAGGGAGATCACGACCCAATCCTGCCGGAGCCAGCCCCAACTGCGTGCCGCGGCGCAGCGCGCCAGGAAGCAGGCGCCGACCAGGTCAATGCCGACCTCGGTTCCAGCCCGCGCATGGAGCAGGAACCAGGGCATCAGCAGCACCAGGCCAAGGGTCAGGGTTTTCAGGTGGCGGGTCACCGGGCCTCAGGGTCCTCGTTGCCGCCGGTCACTGCCGCAAATCGCGCGCCGTGTCGAACCCCCTGGTGCTGAGTGCCCCGAGACCTGTCGGGACGACGCGACTTGCATTGATGGCCGGACGCACGGGTGCTGCCAGCCTTGCCGAAGGGCAGGTTCACCGGCGCGGCGGGAATCGGGCAGGCTTATGCCTTGCCCGCACCTGGTGCTTGAGCAGGGCGCAGCCGCCTCCCGGCAGGCGATGGCGCATCGTTCTGCCCGGCACTCGCCTTACCCGGTTTGGCATGAGTGGCTTGCAGGTTCCGGACAGGGCGGCACGGGCAGCCAGAGAGGGTTTGCCAAGCATCACGCCGCACTCAAAACCAAATGTTGCCAACAATTATTGACACTCAGTCCTCTCAATAGTCGAGACGAAAGCTTAAGAAGTCGTTAATTGTTTCGCAATCAGTTCGGTGCGCATGGATCGCTCCGGGCCGGCAGGACTGCCGTCCCGGGTCAACACCGCCAGTACCGTGGAGACGCAACCCCGTTCCTATGCCAGGACGGGAAACACCATACAGGCCAGCGCTGTCCGGCCCCAAGGATCGCCCCCATGCCCAAGCGTCCAAACCATGTCCTGGCGGCTACGTTCGCCGCCCTTCTGTGTCTGGGCGCCGCGGCCCCCGCGCATGCCACGCCGGGCGACCTGTATGTCTCCAACGGACTCACCAACACCATTGAGCGGATCACGCCGGAGGGCGTCATGTCGGTGTTCGCCAGTACCGGACTGAACAATCCGGTCGGCCTTGCCTTCGACGCAGCCGGCAACCTGTTCGTGGCGAACCAAGGCGGCAGCACCATCGAGCGGTTCACTTCCGGAGGCGTCGCATCAGTGTTCGCCAGCACCGGGCTGAGCCGTCCAGTCGGTCTTGCGTTCGACGCCGCCGGCAACCTGTATGCGTCGAATTACGGCACCGGCACCATCGAGCGGTTCACGCCCGGCGGCGTCGCCTCGGTGTTCGCCAGCGGCCTGACCGGACTGCAGTTCATTGCGTTCGATCCCAGCGGCAACCTGTATGCGGGGGAGGGCGGCGGCATCATCGAGCGGATCACCCCGGGCGGCGTCATGTCGGTGTTCGCCAGCGGGCTGCACGGCTCGCTTGGTCTTGCGTTCGACGACGCCGGCAACCTGTATGCTGCGCAGGGCAACGACGTCATCGAGCGGATCACCCTGGCTGGCGCCATGTCGGTGTTCGCCCGCACCGGGACCGGGCCGAACCGTCCTGTCGGCCTCGCCTTCGATGCCGCCGGCACGCTGTATGCCGCGATCCACGGTAGCAGCGGCATCATGGCCTTCACGCCAGATGGCAGCGGGTCGGTCTTCGCCACCGGGGTGTCAGGACAAAATAGCTTCGCCTTCCAGCCTGTGGTCGCTGCCGTGCCGGAGCCGGTGTCGGCCGCAGTGCTGGCGCTTGGCCTGGGCGGGCTGGGGCTGCTGCGCCACCGCTGGTCCGCCGGTTGAGGCCGCTACGCCACTGCCGGCACGCCGGCTGAGGCTGCTACGCCGCTGCCGGCCCGCCTGACGAGCTTGCGGGACCACGTATACCGGCTTGGCCTGACCAGGCCGGCACACGTGGTCCGCCGTTGGCCAGGGCCGCGGTTCCGGGAAACCCATGCTGTCCGTGGCGCCTGGCGCGGAGCTTCGTCATGCATACTGAGCCGCGCCGGCCTGCGTAGGGCCACCTCGCACCAACTGAGGGCGTAAACCAATCGGGTCGGGATGCCTCGGTGACTGAGCTCCTGGCGCACGCCGCGCCATCCCGCCGTATCCATCGCCCCACGCCCGACGGCGTGCCGGCTGGCGTGCGCCAGCCAACGGCCGGCCAGTTTGTGCCAGCCAATGGGATCGTGATATCCGCCCCTGCCGCCCAGCCGGTGCCACCAAGGGACGACCGCCGCGTGACACGCCAGCCGCCTGCCATCGTGTGTCGGACGCTCCGTCCCCCGGTGCCCGCCCAAGTCGCGGCTGCCGCATGAGCGTCGCCATCGTAACAGGCGCTGGAAGTCTGGTCGGCGCGGAGGCGGTGCGGTTCCTGGACGCCCGCGGGCTGGATGTGGTCGGCCTGGACAACGGCCACTACTTCGGCATGAGGACTGCCTGTTTCCGCTGCGGCTGCATCACCGATGGCGGCCAGGCCGGGGCGATGTTGCACGGGTTCCTGTCCTACCTGGTGAAGTGCGCCGTGACCGGGCAGGAATACACCGTGATCG
>CAXTDP010000812.1:0-658 GCA_964242295.1 uncultured Acetobacteraceae bacterium
CTGCCCGCTCCCGCAGCAGCGCCGCCATCGGGTGCCGCACGTCGATCGGCCCCCCCGCCTCGTCCTCGCCGCGCACCCGGCGCAGCCACGCGGCCAGCGCCAGCGCCAGCAGGTCCAAAGGCGCACCCGCACGCAGCCGGTCGCGGATCGGGTCCAGCAGGACGTTCATCGGCGCGTCGGTGTTGATGCGCTCGACCGTGTCCTTGATCGCGGTGTTGGCGAAGCGCCGGATCAGCGTCGCCTTATACTCCGCGATGTCCACGCCCGGCACCTCCGGCAGCGTCGGCCCGGTTTCCCGGTCCATCAGCGCCGCCATGTAGCGGGTCATCACCGGGTCGGCCATCGCCTCGTCCATGGTGACATACCCCATCAGCCGCCCCAGCCCGGCCACCGCCAGGTGGCTGCCGTTCAGCAGGCGCAGCTTCATGAACTCATACGGCGCCACATCCGGCACGAACTGCGCCCCCACCTCCTCCCACGCCGGCCGGCCCGCGGCGAACCGGTCCTCGATCACCCACTGCGTGAACGTCTCGGAGAACACGGGCCAGCGGTCCCGGATGCCGTGCCGGACGGCCAGCCCCTCCACGTCCGCCTCCGCCGTCACCGGCGTGATGCGGTCCACCATCGTGTTCGGGAACGGGATGTTGGCCTCGATCCA
>CAXTDP010000812.1:668-2890 GCA_964242295.1 uncultured Acetobacteraceae bacterium
ATCCACTCCGCCAGCCCCGGGTCGCGCAGCCGGGCGAGCGCCAGCACGGCCTGGCGCAGCACGTCGCCATTATGCTGGATGTTGTCGCAGGTCATCGCCGTGAACGGCTGCGCTCCGGCGTCGCGCCGCCGCCGGGCGGCCTCCACCACCATGCCGATGGCGCTGGCAGGCTGCCCCGGATCGGCCAGGTCGCGCCGGATCAGCGGGTGCTCCGGGTCCAGCCGCTTGGTGGCGCGGTTCAGGCAGTAGCCGTTCTCCGTGACCGTCAGGCTGACGATGCGTATGCCCGGCAGGTCCATCGCGTCCAGCAGCGCCGCGCTGCCCTCCCCGGCGAAGGCCACCCCGGCCAGGCTGCCGATCACGGTGACCGCCTCCTCCGCGCCGCTGCGCTCCACCAGGGTATAAAGGCCGTCCTGCGGCGCCAGGCTCTCCTGCATACGCCGGTCCCCCGGCAGCAGCCCGGCGCCGATGATGCCGAACCCCAGCATGTCCGGCCGCCGCTCCATCAGGTTGTGCGTGTAGCGCGCCAGGTGCGCCCGGGCGAAGCCGCCAAGCCCGAGATGGACGATCCCCGGCGTGACCGCCGCCGGGTCGAAGCGCGGCCCCTGCACGGACGAAGGCAGGCGGGCAAGTGCTGCGCGGTTGAGCGGTATCGGGTCCAAAGCCATCCTCCCCAAGCCAGCGCGGCGTTCCGCGCCGCCGCCACCTTCATGCAGGCGGAGCGGGGAGGCAACCGGCGGCAACGCATCCCCTGGCCGCCCGCGCCGCCCAGTACTGCACCTCAGCTACTACACCCCAGCTACTGCACCCCGACCCTCTCCCTCCGGGAAAGGGAGTGTCGTATGCCTACGCACCACCCAACGATCCCCAGGAGCACCCCGCATGAGTTGGCTCGGCATTGACGCCGGCACGTCCTCCGTCAAGGCGCTGCTGATTGACGACGCGCAGCGCGTGCTGGCGGAAGGCTCCGCGCCGCTCGAAGTGCAGCGCCCCCAACCGCTGTGGTCCGAGCAGGACCCGGCCGACTGGTGGCGGGCCACCGAATCCGCAATCGCCCAAGTCCGCGCCGCCGCGCCGGACGCCTGGGCCAGCCTGGACGGCATCGGCCTATCCGGCCAGCAGCACGGCGCGGTGCTGCTGGACGAGGCCCGCCAGGTGCTGCGCCCGGCCATCCTCTGGAACGACGGCCGCGCCTTCGCCGAGTGCGAGGAACTCGAACGCCGCGTCCCCGACTTCCGCACCCGTGCGAGCAATCGCGCCATGCCGGGCTTCACCGCCCCCAAGCTCCTATGGGTGGAGCGCCATGAACCCGGCATCTTCGCCCGCACCCGCACGGTGCTGCTGCCCAAGGACTGGGTCCGCCTATGCCTGACCGGGGAGCTGGTGGGCGACATCTCCGACGCGTCCGGCACCCTCTGGCTGGACGTCGGCGCGCGGGACTGGGACGACGTGCTGCTGGCCGCCTGCAGCCTGACCCGCGCCCATATGCCGCGCCTGGTGGAAGGCTCCGCGCCCTCCGGCGTCCTCCGCCCCGATCTGGCGGCGGCATGGGGCCTACCCGGCCGGCGCGTGGTCGTGGCAGGCGGCGCCGGGGACAACGCCGCGTCCGCCGTCGGCATCGGCGCCGTGCAACCCGGCCAAGGCTTCCTGTCCCTCGGCACCTCCGGCGTGGTGTTCGCCGCGACCGACCACCTGGTCGCCGGGCCGGAGCGGACGCTGCACGCCTTCTGCCATGCGCTGCCGGGCCGCTGGCAGGCGATGGCGGTGGCGCTCACCGCGTCCTCCGCCCTGTCCTGGCTAGCCGGCGTGCTGGGACAGGCGGACCTGGACGCCCTGCTGGGCCGAGTCGAGGCAGCCGCCGCCGATCCTGCCTGGCGCGCCCATGCCCCGCTGTTCCTGCCCTACCTGACCGGGGAGCGTACGCCGCACAACGACCCCGACGCAACCGCGATGTTCGCCGGCCTGCGCGCGGATCATGGCACCGAGGCGCTGACCTACGCCGTGCTGGAGGGCGTCGCCTTCGCCCTGGCGGACGGGCTGGACGTCGTCCGCGAAGCCGGGGTGGACCTCCGTGCCTGCGCCCTGGTCGGTGGCGGGTCGCGCAGCCGGTTCTGGGCGCAGATGCTGGCAGACACGCTGCGCCTGGAGCTGCAGTTGCCGCGCGGCGGCGTGCTGGGCGCATCCCTGGGCGCGGCGCGGCTGGCGATGCTGGCGGCAGGGGC
>CAXTDP010000813.1:0-2879 GCA_964242295.1 uncultured Acetobacteraceae bacterium
GCCGCCTCCGGCACAGGATACCCTCCCGCTGAAATCCGACCTCAAAGGCCGGTTGTTTCCGCACGCCTTGTGTAACCCAAAAAGGATGGATTCTGAACCACGCCCTCTTCATGATCACCAACAAGATGCGGAAGCAACTTGGAGATCTCGGATACTCGTTGGAGGATATTCAGGCGATGACGCCGACAGACGCGCACGCAGCCCTACAGAATGCCGAGGGCAAGCGCACAAAGGAGGTTGAAAGCGGAGCCGCTCTAAACACCGCGCATGACGCACCCTGACCGAACATGGCATGATGTTTCGATAACGTTATGCATCCTTACCTGCTTCAACCCGATAGCAGGCCCGTTATGCTCACCACCAATCCCGCCATCACCGACGCAGTAACTTACTTCACCACTGTTGAGCTCAACCATCTAGCGTTGTGGGTCCGCGCGAACAGGCTTGAGGTCGCCGTAGAAGCACTCAGCAGCGACCTTGCCGACGAGGTCGCCTATATCGGCCTGGGCTCCAGCATGACGTCATGGACCATCCAGCGTTCAATGGGGCAGCTTTGGTTATCCCAGGTTGGAGACCAGCTGGGACGGCACTGCAAGGGCTGGACGGTTGCAGTCAACTCAATTGAGGAAGCAACCGCCAGGATCGCGGGCGTGTTGGCAACGGGTTGGCGCTAGGCTGAGCAACGGAAGCGGGCAGGCGTTCGCCGCAGCGGAAACCTCCCCCGGCCCGCTGGTTGGTTAGGCTGCGGCGGCCCGCGGCCTGTGGGCTTCAGAGAACCTCGCCCCCTCCACTGCCAGACACCAGGGTGTCTCTCCGTCACGCATCATGTGCAACAAACGTGCGTTCCCATGCACCATCCCGCCAAGCCGCCACCCGCACCGGTTTACCTGGACACCAGGTCGCCTCGAACAGCTTGCGACGAGTTGTGCTGCCTGGCTGCTCGTCTTCGAAACCTAAAATGGTCAGCACCACTGCGCTTTGGTCATCCACGGTTAGCAGCACCGACAAGCCGGCCCGTGCAGCGTTGTAGCTGCCGGCTTCGATCCTGCCGTCGCCGTCTGCCTTCTCGGCGAACAGTGCCAGAGCACGATGGATGACGCGTGCAGCTCTGTTCTTGCCGTCTGACATGCGCTGCTGGCCGAAGCTGCTCACGCCCGAGCCTTCCTGTTGTGCCAAGCCCACTCAGTCGCGAAGTCCTGGATCAGGACCGTTCAGGAGCCGCGCCTTGCAGGCAAAAGAGGCGACGCCCTGCAGCGCCGCCAAGTTCTGGGAGGAGACGTCCGTGGGCCATGTACGCCACACTCCGTTACAATGTATTATATCATACTGTTTAGCAATCATAAAAGCTAATGGCGAACAACTTTGCCGTGTAGGTGTGGTAACTTCAGGTTGTGCATTCCATAGCCATAGTAGGGCATTGCCGGAAAGAAGTTTGCCAGCCTACATCCTAAATACGGACGGCAATGTCTCAGGTTGAACTGCAAGTAGTCAGCCTTCCAGTTGTATGTTATAGTACACTCATTGTTTGCCGATATTTTTGGCGCAAGCGGCTGAGAGACGCTTCTGCGCTCCTGCCTCCCGGTGAGGAGTGCGCATTCCATGAACTACACTTCACCACTGTTCAGCAGCAACGAACTGCTGTCCAAGCTGCCGTCAGCCGAACTGACTCTGCTTCATCCACTCTTGACCAGCGTACGGCTGGTCAATGGCCAGATCCTGTACGAGGCCGGCGAGCGTATCGAGCAGGTGTTCTTCGTCCAGCAGGGCTTCATCTCGATGGTTGCGGAGGCCGATGGCAACAATCCCGGCACCGAGGTTGGCCTGGTTGGATGCGAGGGGATGGTTGGGCTTCCCGTGCTGCTGGATATCCATTGCGTCCGCGCACGCCACAGCCCACCACACGCGTTGACTTCAACGCTGCCATTCGGATTGCAAAGTGAACGGTATTGGGGCTAGGACCGGGCTGAGCGGCTGTTGCGGGGCTGTGCACTAAACCCCTTTGGTTTTGGGCTTGCTGGACTCAGCAATTCCGGGCTGTTTCCGAGGTGGCCGTGGCTGTGCACGAACCTAGAGGTAAGTGCACTGTCTGGTGCCCATCGGCAGAACGGCGGAGTAGCAAACGTGTAATCCTCTATAAAAACTGAGAATTTTGCTGCTGACCCGGGTTTTCCGGTGAATGCGGTCGCGCCCTCTACATCGCCGCGCAGGTGCTGCCGCTGCCACCGTCCGAGCACGGCCCGGCGCTGGACGACCTGTTGCGGCCAGTGGTGATGGCGGCCGTCGAGGCGTGCCGGTGTGCTGACCGGGTGGGCAAGCGCGCGGTCGCGGCCGGCGAGCGGCTGGCGATAGCCCAGGCCAACGGGGGCCAGTGGCTGGCATTGCTGGAAGAGGCCGCGGACAGCCTGATGGGCCAGGCAGCGGAGCTGCTGGTCCTGGCGCACCAGCGGTGCCAGGAGGCGCACGGGGTCAATCGGGCGGTCGGGATGGCACGCCGCGGCGAGAAATGGACGCCTTACAGCGCGGCTGACACATCAGCCTGGCTGGCCGAGGCAGGTCGGGCCGACCAGGCGCGCAGGGCCGCACGCATCGCCTGAAGGAAAGGCCGTCTGCGAGAGCGGACGGCCCCTCCCCTCAGCGCCGTTGCCGAACGCCGCCAGCGAGGGCGCAAACCACGTTCCCGGTCGGCATGAACTACACCGGGCAGCCGAAGTCGTAGTAGCGCAGCGCGTTTGCCCACGCGTCGCCGGTCAGTAACGGCTAAAGGTCATGCCTGTCCTGCCCAACCTCGCTGTCAGCCCGCTTCAGAGTCGTCGCAGCGGCAAGGTCCAGGCGAGCACGGCGTTCAGGACAGCAAAGGCAGCCACGGCCAAAAACGCGGC
>CAXTDP010000814.1:0-2879 GCA_964242295.1 uncultured Acetobacteraceae bacterium
CCGTCACCACCGTCAGCCAGCCGCCGCCGATCGCCAGGCGCAGCCCGGTGAAGATGGACGGCAGCGCCGCCGGCAGCACGACATCGCGCAGCACCAGCCCCTCGCTGGCGCGGGCGGACGCCGCCACCTTCAGCAGCGTCCGCTCGATGCCGCGCACGCCGAAGATGGTGTTCAGCAGCAGCGGCCAGATCGCTGACAAAAAGATCAGCACGATGGCCGGGGTATCCCCAATGCCGAAGAACAGCATGGCCAGCGGGATCAGCGAGATCGGCGGCACCGCCCGGAACGCCTGGATGGACCAGTCGGTCAGCCGGTCCAGCACCGGATAGCGCCCAATCAGCAGCCCCAGCGGCACCGCTACGGCAAAAGCGGCCCCGACCCCGACCGCCACGCGGGTGACGCTGGCCAGCGCGTTGGCGGCGATCAGCGGCCCCCATTGCACGAATGCCCCGGCAACCTTGGCCGGCGACGGCAGCAGCACCGGCGGGTAAAGCTGAGCCACGACGGCAACCTGCCACGCGCCCAGCAGGACCAGGAGCGGCACCAGGCCGAGCGCCAGCCGCGCCCGCGTCATGCCCAACCTACAGGAACCGGGTATCGAGGAACTCGCCCCACTTCGGCTCCTGGTCCAGCAGCTTGTCGGCCAGCATCATGCCCGCGAGCGCCTTGAGGCCGGACTGGAACGCCTCCCCGCTATCGGCGCTGAAGAACAGGTTCTTGGTGCTGGCCTCCGCGATGTCGCGGGCCATGTTGAACTGCTTGACCGTCGTCTCGACCGCGATTGCCGGGTCGTCCTTCATCCGCCCGGTCGCGGCGACGTGGGCGCGCACCAGGGTGCGGGTCAGGTCCGGCTCCTTGGTGATGAAGGGCGTGCTGGCGACGAAGCCCAGGTTTGTCTTGCCCATCGGCGTGTCATACGGCACCCACAGGCGATGGCCGAAGCCGCTCAGCTCGGCAAACGTCGCATATGGCTCGAAGCAGCAGATCGCGTCCACGTCGCCGCGCGCCAGCGGCACCGGCTGGTCCTGGTTATCGAGGAACAGCAGCTCCACCTTGTCCAGCAGCCCCTCGTGCCGCAGCTTCCAAGTAAGGCTGACCAGCGCGATCGAGCCGTTCTGCACGCCGATCTTCTTGCCGCGGAGCTGGGCCATCTCGGTGATCCCCGGCTTTGCCAGCAGCATCCAGCCGCCGTCGCAGCCATTCGCCAGCACCGCCATCGGAAAGCCCTTGGTGGCAACCTGCATGGTGGCGGACAGCCCGCCATTGCCCACGTCCACGGCGCCGGACGCCACGGCCTGCATCCGCTGCACCAGGCTGGGGAAGGTCACGACCTCAGCCTCGATGCCCTCGGGGCGCAGCAGGTCCGGCATCAGGAACATGGCGTTGGTCGTGGTGGTGAACGCCGACCCGAGCTTAACCTTGCGCAGCGACTGGCCCAGCACGGCGTGCGGCACGATGGCAGGAGCGGCCAGGGCCGTGGCGAGTAGGGTGCGGCGGAGCATGGTTGCGTTCCCGGACTGGATGATGGTGCTGGAGGACGCTGCACACATGCAATCCGGCTGCCAGCAGGACGTCACCCCAGCCCCTGCTGGGCCGAGACATGGGCGGCGACCACCTTCCAGCCCACATCCGCGAACCGCACCCAGGTCTGGCTTTGCCGTCCCACCAGGTCCCGGCCCCGCACTTTGAACTCCAGGTTGACGGTGGCGAGGTCGCGTCCAAGCGTCAGGATCTCCAGCCGCAGCCGGCGCTCCTTGATGCCGGGTCCCGGCGGCCGGGCCACCCGGTGGGCATGGATTTCGGCGAAGCCGTGGCCGTGCTCCGCGAAGGCGTAGCGGATGGTATGGGGGCTATTCCAGAATGTGGCGTCCAGCACGGCCACGTCCCGGTCAACCAGCGCCTGCTCGTAACGCTCGAACAGGGCGCGCACCTCGGCGACCACGTCCGGCAGGTTCGGTTCGGTATCCATCAGGTCCCTTTCACGCGGCTTCGGCGAAGCGCCGGGCGACGAGCATCAAGTCGAGGTCGCTGCCACGCGCACCGATGATGGACAGGCCCACCGGCACGCCGTCCACGGCGGCGCCGGGCAGGCTGACCTGCGGCACGCCCGTCAGGCCGCCGTGGCTGGTCAGGCAGCTTATCCGCTCACGCAGGAAGTCCAGCTCCGACAAAGGCAGCCCGCGCGCCGGGGCAGGGAAGGGCGTCGTCGGCAGGCACATGACCGTGCCCGGCGGCAGCAGCAGGCGCAGCCGCGCCCGTGCTTCTTCCCGCATCAGCGCCGCGGCGCTCCGCTCGGCGTCGGTCAGCGCCGAGCCGAACACCAGGCCGCGCGCCACGCTGAACGCCAGGCGCGGGTTGCAGGTGTCCAGCCAGGGCTGGAAGGTTCGCCACGACTCGCTGCTTTGCAGCACGCGCTGGGCGCGCTGCCAAACCGACAGGCCCTGCGGCGCCAGGGTCTCGTCGCGGCGCCGGCCGATCAGGGTGGCCAGGCGCTCCACCAGCGGCGCCAGCGCATCCTGCACGGCCGGGTTGGCGAACCCGAAGGCGTCCGTCGCCACCAGCAGGGCTGACGGCAGCCGCTCCGGTAGGGATGCGCCGCACAGCACCTCGCCGACCCTGGCAAAGGTGGCGGCGTCGCGGGCAAACCAGCCGCAGGTGTCCGCGCTGGGCGACTGCACGGTGATGCCCGCGAAGTTGATGCGGCCATGGGTCGGGCGGATGCCGTGCAGCCCGCAGAAGCTGGCAGGCACCCGGACCGAGCCGCCGCTGTCGGTACCAAGCGCGAAGCCGCACGCGCCACCGGCAACGGCCGAGGCGGAGCCGCTGGACGAGCCGCCGGGCACCCGGCCCGGCGCCGCCGGGTTGAGCGGCGTGCCGGC
>CAXTDP010000815.1:0-2878 GCA_964242295.1 uncultured Acetobacteraceae bacterium
GCGCGGTGCGGCGCCCGTCCACCGAGGGCACCAGGCGCTGGTTGACCACGAGGCGAAGGGATTGGGCGACGGCGGAGATCAGGCTGTCGCGCTCGCCGGCCGGGCAGAGGCTGGCGATGCGCTGCATGGTCAGTGCCACGTCGTTGGCGTGGGTCGTCGTGGTCAGCACATGGCCGGAGATCGCAGCCTGGATCGAGGCGATCATGGTCTCGCTGTCCCGGCACTCGCCGACGATGATGTCGGTCGGCTCGCGGCGCATGCAGCCGCGGATGAAGGCCGGAAAGGTCTCTACGTTCTGCGGGATCTCGGTCTGGTTGATGGTGGAGTTAACCCCGCGCACCTGCTCCAGCAGGAACTCCACGGGGGCAGCACCCTCGACGATGTCGTAGTGACAGTGCGGGTCCAGGAGCTTCGCCACCGTCATGCCCGCGATCAGGGTGCTCTTGCCGGACCCCGTCGGTCCCGAGACGACCACCATGCCCTGGTGCGGGCGGTAGGCGTCCAGGATGCCTGCCTCGACCAGCTGCTGCTCCAGCGTCGGCGGCATATCGGAGATCGGGCGCAGAACGATGTTGCCGCCATCGCGGCGCGAGGTGCGGGTGGGGGTTGCATTGAGCCGGAACCGCAGCCGCGTGGAACGGTCCACCGCAATCGAGTAGGCGGTGTCGAAGTCGCTGCCGCCCTGCAGGCGCGCCATCCCGTCGGCGGCGTAGAGGTGGTTGACGATCTGGGAGAACTCAAACTCGTCCAGGTCGGCGCGGGTCGCGCGGTAGTTGCGGCCATGCACCCTGACCCATACGGGATGGCCCGTCTGGAAGGCGATGCGCGACGCACCGACCTGGAACGCCCAGGTCAGGAGTGAGTCAAGTCCAGGCGCGCTCCTGCGAGCGTCCTGCACCCAGCGCTGGCCATCATCCGGCCAGGTGAAGGCCGAGTGAGTGGCGCCGGCAAAGAGCGGAACTACGCTGTCAAGCATCGTGCGCCAGGCCAAGGGAGCCGTCGAGATCGTTC
Organism: uncultured Acetobacteraceae bacterium; assembly: GCA_964242295.1. Lineage (GTDB taxonomy): Bacteria > Pseudomonadota > Alphaproteobacteria > Acetobacterales > Acetobacteraceae > DASWOJ01. The sequence goes on from CAXTDP010000815.1 coordinate 1,012, forward strand.
AGCCGTCCTTGGATGACGATGCCGATCTCAATCAGCGTGCCGCCAGTCTCCATCCGCACGATCACTGCGGGCACCCCGCGGCCGGCGTCCAGCGGCGCGGGTTGCCCTGCAGGCCCGGCTGGTCGGTGATGCGGATCGTCCGGTCGCCGACACGCACGCTGTCCCGCCCGCCGTCCACGATGCGGTTCTGGAACGCCACCCGGGGCTGCTCCACCAGGCGCGCCCGCAGCAGCACCCGGTAGCGGGCCATGCCCACGATGTCGCGTTCCAGCCGGCCCAGGTCGGAAAGGTAGATCTGCACGGCCTGCGTCTCGCCGCGCGCCCAGCCCTCGGCCACCCACTTGTTCCAGTAGGCCACCTCCTGCTTGGTGCGGGGCAGCGCGCCATCAGTCGGCCGGCGCGGCTCGGACCAGGTGCGGACCAAGTAGGCCCGCCAGTTCGGCGCCGCCGAGGAGAGCTGCGCCTGCCGGGTGATCTGATAGATGCAGGAGGTCTCGCGGGCGACCTGGCCGTTGTCGCCCAGCGCGAATGCCATCTGGGCCGCCGAGACCACCGGGGGGCGCATCAGGGTCTGGCCGTTGCTGACCGGCAGCACGAGGGTATGGAAGTCGTAGGTGGTGTCGAGCTGCGGCTGGTAGCGGCGAAGCATCTCGTTCAGCGCGAAGGAGCGCCCGGCCAAGCCGCCCTGGGCGCCGTAGGTGAGCGCTGCCGTCCGCACCATGTCGGCACGGCCGGGCTCCAAGCCGTCGCCTGTCTCGTCGCCGGGCCGTGTGGCCTGCAGCGCTTCCAGCGACGGCGGCGCGTGCGTGCCGGTCACGAGCGGGTCCACCTGCGCGCCGGTGATCGGCTTGTTCAGCGGGTTGGCGAGGTCGGGAACGGCCTGCTCGACCAGATCAGGCGTCGGGTCGGGCGGCAGGCGCGGGGAGGTCAACGCCGGATCGGCGGCCCAGCCTGGGGTGCCGAACGCCAGACCGGACAGGATCGTGGCTGCTGCAAGCAGGGTTTGCCGTGCGTTCATGGCTCACCTCCGGGGATAGGCCGATCGTCTGGGACCTCTGGGGCCGTGTCGGGAAGCGCAGTGCGGGCCACGTTGAAGAACACCGTCTTGCCGTGGCCTGGAGGTGCCATGATCAGGTCGAGGCCAAGATCATCGCCGATGGGACCGCTGGGAGCGTAGGGCCAAGGCTGCGTGCTTTCGGTTCGGAAGAGTGCGGCACCGGCAACGCTAGCAAGGATGGCAGGATCGAGGGGCGGGATCGGGTCAGACATGATGGATCACCTGCACCGAGTGGTGGATGGGATCGACCTCGACGGTTGCGTTGGCGCCGGCCTGCTCACCCAAGGTCTGGAACACCTGGAGGACCGGCACGGACTGGATCTGCACCGCAACCGGCACCTCCTGTGCGCCGACCGAGCCGGTGGTGAAGAAGGTGTAGCCGATGCTGGCCGCCAGCTTGGCCACGCCTTTGTCGAGCGGGCCGGACCAGTTGAACGACACGGTGCGTTGCAGGTCCTCGGGCACCAGCGGCCCCACGGCCCGCTCGCCCCGCGGGGAGAACTGGCCCAACTGGGACATCTCGGCATCCACATGCTGCATGCTTTGCCGCAGCGCGTTCTCCGGGTTCGGCATCCCGGCAGCCTCGACCGTGGTCGGCACCGGGACCGTACTGGCGCATCCGCCGAGCAGCAGCCCCGCCAGGGCCGCCGGGAGGAGGGTGCGGATCATCGGGCGTCCCCGTCCCGTCCTTGCGGCGGGAGCCGGTTGGCCGGGTCGCTCACGTTGGTCTGGCAGCGGCCACCGGGCTTACCGGCGGGAGCGGCCAGGCCCGCCTCACGCAGGGCGCGCTGGCGGAGGTTGACGACCCAG
>CAXTDP010000816.1:0-2871 GCA_964242295.1 uncultured Acetobacteraceae bacterium
AGGCAGGGACCGCCTCAGGGACGCGCTGGTGCGACTGGGCTTTCCTCTCCGGTAGCCCGAATCCGTTCAGCTCGGTCAAGCGGTATACCGAGCCTCCCGGTATCTGCCCTTGAGCGTGCCAAACGACCTGTGTTTTTTTTACGACTGCCGCGAATCGCCGGGCCGCCGAACTGGTGGCCGCCCGGCATGTCGAACTCAGGCGGCAGCCGGGTAGTCCACGTAACCCACGGGGCCCTGGCTATACCATGTGCGGGCCACATCCTTGGCGAGCGGCACGCTGTCGGCGATCCGTCGCGGCAGGTCGGGGTTGGCGATGAACGGGCGGCCGAACGCAATCGCATCCGCCTTGCCATCCGCCACCGCCGCGACGGCGCCTGCCGAGTCGTAGTCGGAATTCAGGATCATGGGCCCGGTGAAAACACGCCGTATCATGGGCGCGATCGGGGGATGGTCGGGCGTTCCGAACGTGCCGCCCTCTCCAGGCTCCCGCATCTCCAGATAAGCGACGCCGGCCTCCTGCAGCACTTCGGCGGCCGCTACGAACAGGCGCACGGGATCGCTGTCGTTGCAGCCCTGGATGGCGCCGTTCGGCGACAGCCGCACGCCGGTCCGGTCGGCACCCACAGTGTCCGCCACCGCCTGCACGACCTCCCGCAGCAGGCGGACGCGGTTCTCCACCGGGCCACCATAGGCGTCGGTCCGGTGATTGGTGCCGTCGCGCAGGAACTCGTCAATCAGGTATCCGTTGGCGGCATGGATCTGCACGCCATCGAATCCGGCGTCGAGCGCGTTGCGAGCGGCCTGGCGATAGTCGTCGAGCAGGGCCGGAATCTCGTCCAGCCGCAGCGCCCGCGCTTGATGATACGGCTTCTTGCCATCGTAGGTATGGGCAGCATCCGGTGCCGTGGTGGCCGACGCGGCGACCGGTGGCTGGCCGCCCAAGAAGTCCGGGTGCACCAGTTGCCCCATGTGCCAAAGCTGTGCCGCCATGCGTCCACCGGCCTGGTGGACCGCCGCTGTGACGAGCTGCCAGGCCGCAACCTGGTCCGCGTTCCACAGGCCCGGCGCATACGGCCAGCCTAGGCCTTGCTGACTGATGCCGGTGGCTTCGGAGATGATCAAGCCGGCACCAGCGCGCTGGGCGTAGTACTCCGCCATCAAAGGTGTCGGGACGTGCTCCCGGGTGGCCCGCCCCCGGGTCAACGGCGCCATGATGATCCGGTTCGGTGCGGCAATGGCGCCAAGGCGGATAGGGTCGAACAAACTAGGCATCGAAATCACTCCAACGGCAACCTGGTTGCGTCTGCCAGATTCTCATCGGTGGACACATGTTCAAGGCCTCAAGTCCCCGAAGCCGTTGGAGCAAGCTCCTGCTTCTGTCACGCTCGGGAAAGCACCGGGTTGTCGGCTGCGGCCAATCTGCTGGACGGCCTACGTCCACTTACCGCAGCAACACCCTCCATAACAGATCGGCAACTTTCGGCCAAAGTTTCTCAACCAACCCGATCCGAGGCGCCACGGGCAGGCACAAGCCAGGCAAATTCCTTTCCAGTTCAGTTCCCGACCCCAGTCGGACCGTAGTAGCCTCCAAGCGTCGCTGTGCCGGTCCAAAAGGGCCTCGAACAAGTTCTTCGGAGAAATCCATGGGTTACCTCCTCCGCAATCTCTCCCTGCTTGAACCCGAAGTCGGCAGCCTCCAATCCGGCCTGGAGATCCGGATTGATGGAGGCGAGGTCGCCGAGGTCGGCGAGGCCCTTTCCCCCGGTGGCGCCGAGGTGGTGGATTGCGGCGGACGCGTGGTGATGCCTGGGCTGATCGACAGCCACGTCCATGTCATGCTCACCGCGGTGAACACCCGCGCGCTCGAGTCCGTCCCGCTGACGCTCGGCACCGCCCGTGCCGCCGCCAGCATGCTCGCCATGCTCGGCCGGGGCTTCACCACGGTGCGCGACACGGGAGGCGCCGATTGGGGCCTCAAGCAGGCGGTCGATGAAGGGGCGCTACCCGGACCGAGATTGTTCATCGCCGGCCAGGCGATCGGGCCGACGGGCGGGCATTCGGACCCGCGGCGGCGGACGGACGTGTTCGGCCGCAGGTGCCACTGCTGCAACGCCATGGCTTTCTCGATGTGTGTCTCGGATGGGGCAAGCGAGGTGCGCAAGGCCGCCCGCGAGCAGATGCGTCAGGGCGCCGACCAGGTGAAGATCATGATGTCCGGTGGCGTCGCCTCCCCCTACGACCCGTTGGACTCGCAGCAGTTCTCGGACGGCGAGGTCGCCGCCGCGGTGGAGGAGGCCCGCGCGTTCGGCCGCTACGTCTGCGCCCATGCTTATACGCCCGAGGCCATTACCCGTGCCGCCCATGCTGGCGTCCGCACGATCGAGCACGGGAACCTCATCGATCCTGCCTCGGCGGCGCTCATGGCCGGGAGCGGGATGTTCCTGATCGCCAACCTGGTCGCCTACTACGCCATGAGGGAAAGGGCGGCCGATTTCGGGATGACCGGGGAGATGCTGGCGAAGAACGATCTCGTCATTGACGGCGGCATGCGCTCGCTTGAGATCTGCAAGCAAGCTGGCGTCCCCGTCGCTTTCGGAAGCGACCTGCTGGGCGAGTTGCAGGTCGACCAGAGCCGCGAGTTCCTGCTCAGGCGCGAGGTGCTTTCCAACCTCGAGATCATACGGTCGGCCACTACGGTCGGCGCCCAGGTGACGCGCATGGAAGGCAAGATCGGCACTCTCAGGCCGGGCGCCTTCGCCGACTTGCTGATCTTGGACGGCAACCCGCTGCAGGATCTCGCCGTTTTTCAGGATCAAGGCGCGCATATGGCTGCGATCATGAAAGCCGGGCGCTTCCACACCTGCCGCCTGC
>CAXTDP010000817.1:0-2859 GCA_964242295.1 uncultured Acetobacteraceae bacterium
CAGCGCTCACCGGCGCCGGCGTCGGCGCGGCGGCGGGCGGCCTGCTGGGTAGCCTGACCGGCGCGGGGATCAGCGAAGCCGACGCGCAGACCTACCAGGAAGGCGTGAACAGCGGCGGCACCCTGGTGACCGTTCGCGCGGACGACGGCCAGGCCGCTCACGTCGAGCAGTTGATGGGCATGAGCACCGGCTATGCCGGGACGACGGCCGCGAGCACCACGGGCATGGGCACCATGGAAACCGGCACCACGGGCGCGGCCGCACTGGGCATGGCCGGTGGCACCGGCATGATGGCCGAGACGACGGCAGCCCGCGACGCCGGGATGGAGACCAGCACCGGGATGGGTTCGACCCGCACGAGCGCAATGGACACCGGCGTCGGCATGACCGACGCGGCAAGCCGGACGGCACCGGCCTCCATGGGCACCGTCACGGGCGACGACACCATCAAGGTCATGAAGGAAGACCTGGTTGTCGGCAAGCGCGAGCATGAGGCAGGTGGCGTCCGCGTGACGTCCCATGTCGTCGAGACGCCGGTCCAGGAGCAGGTCACGCTGCACGAGGAGCGCGTCACCCTGGAGCGCCGCCCGGTGAACGAGCGCGTTGCCGGCGTCGGTGACGCCTTCACCGACAAGACCATCGAGGCCCGGGCAACGGCCGAGGAGGCCGTGGTGGGCAAGGAGACCCGGGTGATCGAGGAGATCGGCATCAAGAAGGAAGCCGCTGATCGCGTCGAGACCGTTCGGGACACCGTGCGCGAGACCAAGGTGGACGTCGAGGACACATCGTCCGCCACTCGCCCGGCCACGACCACCACCACCACGACGACGGACACGACCAAGCGCATCTAAGCAGTCGGATGCCCTGGGGCGGGGAGGGCTGTTGCCCTCCCCGTTTTCCTGTACGGCTGCCCCTAGCGGTAGTCGTTCCAGGCCGTCGTGAACGGCTTGCGGAAGTAGGTCGCCCACAGATAGTTGGCGCTGTAGCGGATGCCGGTCATGACCAGCCCGTCCCCACGCAGGCGGCGCCCGGATGACTTCGCCATCAGCTTGAATGTGAACACGACGTCGCCGACCCGGCTCATCCGCCGGGCTATGTCCGTATCCTCGCCATAGAAGGTGAAGGCGTTGCTGTAGCCGCCGATCCGCTCCATCACATCCCGCACGAGCACGAAGTTGCCGCCCTGCACCATCGCGCCGACGCCCATGACATGCTTGTTGAAGGCATACGTCACGTATCCGACCAGGTAGAAGGTCCGCGCAAAGGCTCGGATGTGCATGGGAACGTCGTAGTAGTCATACGGGCCGCTGAAGCAAACCAGCCTCGGGTTCTGCTCGAAGGCTTGCAGCACGCGCGTCAGCCAGCCCTCGGGGATCAGGGTGTCGGCGTCTATGTTGGCGATCAGCAGGCCACGGCTGGCCCGGAAGCCGGCGCTGCGAGCCTGTACCAGCCCCTTCACCGGCTGCTCCACCACGGCAACGCCCGGTGTCGCCGCGGCGACGGCCGCGGTGGCGTCCGTGCTGGCGTTGTTGACCACGATCACCTCCGCCGAGCACCCGGCGCGCTCGATCTCAGCGCGTATCGCCGCGAGGCAAGCCGGCAGCAGGCGCTCCTCGTTGTAGGCGGGCACGACGAAGCTGACCTGTGGGCGGAGGCCGCCCCCAGTGTCCGGCATCAACTCCTGCATCCCGGTTTCCTGTCGGAAGGCGGCGGGAGTTGCAGCCGGGCCGGCGTCTGAGGTCATGCGTCTGGGCCTCCGGAAGTTTTCAGGGGTTCGCTGGCACCGCTGGACGCGGGGCGTCCAGCCACAGTTCCGTGTCATCTTCCTGCCATCAATCTCCCCTGCACGGCAACAGGCCCGCCTGTTGCCGTCTACCGCAATAGGCCCGCCTGTTGCTTCCTACCGCAACAGGCCCGCCCGGTTGCCATGCAGGGCAACTGGCCCGCCTTGCCGCTTGCGGTTAGGCTGGGACTGACAAGCCAGGGACGACCATGACCAACCATCCGCTGCACGACTCCAAGCATCCTCACCAGACGCAGAACTGGCAGGTGACCAAGCCCGGGGCGTCCGGGCGCCGGGGCATGGTGGTGTCGCAGTCGCGGGATGCGGCGCTGGCCGGCGTGATGGTCCTGGATGCCGGCGGCAACGCCGTGGACGCCGCCGTGGCGACGGCGCTGGCCCTGGCGGCGGTCGAGCCGTGGAACAGCGGGCTGGGCGGCATCGGATTCGCGGTGGTGCACCGGGCCGGGCAGGCGCGGGCCGACATCGTGGACTTCGGCCCCCGCGCGCCGGGTCGCCTGGACCCGTCGCTGTTCCGCCTGACCGGCCGCAGCAAGGCCGACCTGTTCACCTGGCCGGAGGTCGAAGGCGACACCAATATCCACGGACCGCTTTCCTTCGCCATACCGTCGGCCCTGGCGGGCTACGCCCACATGCACGGGCGCTGGGGCACGCTGCCGCTGAGCCAGGTGATGGCGCCGGCGCTGGCGCTGGCCCGGCGCGGGCTGCCGCAGGACTGGTTCACCACGCTCAAGGTCGCCAACGCCGCCGCCGTGCTGCGGCTGTATCCCGAAAGCGCGCGCATCTACCTGCCGGACGGCCTGCCGCCGGTCGCTCCCTACCAGGGCAGCCCCGGGTTCTTCCAGTTGGGCGGCCTGCTGGACACGCTGGAGCACCTGGCCCAGGCTGGGCTGCGCGACTTCTACGAGGGCGACGTCGCGGCCGAGATCGCCGCGGACGTGGCGGCGATGGGCGGCGTGCTGGACAGCGACGACCTGCGCCGGTGCGAGGCCCGCGTCGTCCCGGCGCAGGACATACCGTGGCACGGACGCACGGTGCAGGCGGCGGGCGGCCTGACC
>CAXTDP010000818.1:0-2848 GCA_964242295.1 uncultured Acetobacteraceae bacterium
GGCGACCACGGCGCCCTGGTCGGCGGCGGCCTTGGCCCGTTCCGCCTCGCCCTGTGCCCGCTCCGTCTCCATCAGCCGCTGCTGCTCGGCTGCTTCGCCCTCCAGGCGCAGCTTTTCGATGCCGGCGCCCTTGAACACCTGCACCGCCGCGGACATGGCGCCGATCTCGTCGGCGCGGCCGGCGCCGGGTATCTCGACCGTGAAGTCCTGGTCGGCCAGGCGGCGCATCGCCGCCGTCATCGCGGTGACCGGCACCGAGATGCCGCGGATCATGGACCAGCCGATCAGGACGCACAGCGCCGCCGCCAGGCCGACCACGGCCATGATCCAGACGTTCGCGGACCGGCCCAGGGCGGCCCCCTCATCGGCGGCCTTCTTGCCCTCCGCCACATTGGCGGCGATGTCCGCCTGGATCACCGCGACCAGGATCAGGTATGTCTTGAACTCGTCACCTTCGAACAGATCGAGGGCGGTGCCGTCGTCCCCATGGGAATGCGCCAGGACCTCGGCGCTGAGGCGGAGGTAGCCGGCCCGTGCGGCGGTGATCGCCGCGACCTGCTCCTGATTCTGGCCCGGGGCGAGGGCCGCCTTATACTCGGACCAAGCGGCGTCGTAGGCAGCGGCCGTCTTTTGCAGGTCTGCATCCCGGGCCGCCTTCGCGGCTTCGGAGCGCGACACGATGTGGCGCAGCTCGAAGATCCGGTATTGCTTCAGCGCGGCTTCGATCTGGCCCAGGGCGCGCGTGGCCGGAAGCCAGTTGTCCCGGATTGCGGTCGCGGCATCGTTGACGGCGCCCAGGCGCTGGATGGAGAACAGGCCGAGGCCGGCGGTGCAGCACAGCACAAGCGCAAAGGCGAGGATGATCCTGCCGCGGATGCTGATCTGGGTGGACAGGCGACGCATGGTGATTCCCTGATTCGGATGAGTGGCTGGGCATCGTCGCCTGAAAACCTCTAGGACTCGTTATTGCAGGCGTCCCAATGGCAGGCGTGCCGATGGCAGCCGTCCCGCCAGGGCTTGCCGGCGCGGCTTGAGGCTGGCGATGCCGGCTGGTGACCGGATGCGTGGGCGGCGGAACCGGTCCAGGCCGGGTGGCAGCCGCTGTCCTGCCCTGCCCCGATGCGGCGCCTGGCAGCCGGTCGGGCGCGAATTGCGGGGTTGGCGCCGGCGAGCCGCAACCGCATAGTCCGGCAGGATACTGCCAAGGGGCTGCTCATGCAGCGCATCGTCGTGATGGGGCCGCCGGGCAGCGGCAAGTCCACCCTGGCCCGGCACCTCGGCACCCGGCATGGCCTGCCGGTGTTCCACCTGGACCAGGCTTACTGGCGGCCCGGCTGGGTGGAGGCGCCGCCCGACGCATTCCGCGCGGAGGTCGGGTGCCTGGCGGCGCTGCCGGCCTGGGTGATCGAGGGGAACTACACCGGCACGATCGCTCCGCGCCTCGCGGCGGCGGACACGGTGATCTACCTGGACGCGCCGACCCTGCTGTGCGTGCTCCGCATCGTGCGGCGGACGGCCGCCTGCCATGGACCGGTGCGCGCGGACGGGGCGCCGGGCTGCGCGGAGCGGTGGGACCCTGGCTTCCTGCAATTTGCCTGGAACTGGAACAGGACGCGGCGGGCGCGCTGCCTGGCGCTGGTGGATGGGTTCGCCGGGCGCAAGATCGTGGTGTGGGTGGGGCTACGCAATGTGGCCGGGTTGGCTGCGCAGGCTTCCGGCTAGGGCGCGCCGACTGGGCTTGCCGCCGCGAACAGGGTCCATACCTCCTCCGCGGTTTCGAAGTCCTCCCCCCGTCGGCCGAAGGTGCGGCGTGCGTCCTCCGAGCTGGGTGTGTACGAGGGCGGTTGATGGCCGCCGCCAACCACCTTGTACAGCACGACCGGGCCGCCCGCCTTGCACCCAGTCCATTCGATGCGCTGGGTCCGTGTGGCGTCGTCGCGGTCCCGGTGCGAAAGTTGATGGATCACCTGGCCTACGCAGCCGTGCTGGCGCCGCCAGAACTCCATCGTCTCCGGAACCGACAGCAGCCGCGGCATGGGCGGAGAAGGGAGCCAACCGTCGTAGAACTGGGCCGGGTCGGCTGTTCCTGCGACGGCCAGCATCGGGACTTGCCGGTCGGGATGACAGGCGGCCACCTGCGCCTCGGTTATGCCTGACGAAAGCGGAGCCGCCGCGGCGAACAGGTCCGGGCGGGCGCACATCAGGGTGTAGGTCATCAGAGCGCCCCGCGACACGCCGGTGACGTAGGTGCGCGCCGGGTCGGCAATTCCTTCGGTCACCAGCGACTGGACCATGGCGGCGATGAAGCCGGTGTCGTCCACCTCTTCCGCGTCCTGGCCCGGCACGAACACGCGCCCGCCGGGCCAATAGCCCCAGCGCCCGTCCAGCGCCTTGGGATATGCCACGGCGAAGCCTTCCCGGTCGGCGACGGGGATCAGGGGAAGCCAGGCGTGCAGGCTTTCGATCGGTTGCCCCAGCCCGTGCAGCGCGACGACCAGCGGCTTCGGACCCGGCGCGGGGGAGGCAGGCAGGTGCAGATCGTATTGGCGCGCGATGCCTTGATGCACGAGGGTCCGGGCCTGGTCCTCGCCCGCATAGGCGATGGCTGGGAGGAGCAGTGCGGTCACGAGCAGAAGAACCTGCGTCATTGGGACCTCCGGGGACAAAGGGCGTGGCCCGGACAACATTATGCGGGCATTGGGATGCCGTCACTCCGTCCCCATCCACCCCGGCACGTTCCGCCGGAACACCGGGTCGCCGTGCCCGGCGGGCGTTTCCAGCACACCTGCAGGGCCGCCCGCCGCCACCGGCCGCTCGGCATAACGGCCATGCTGCAGCAGCCGGTCAT
>CAXTDP010000819.1:0-2846 GCA_964242295.1 uncultured Acetobacteraceae bacterium
ACAGCCCGGCGCCGGGCGGCGGTGTCAAGCGCCTTCGTGGCAGGCGGCGCGGAACCAGCCTTCGGCTGCCGTCTGGTCCCGCCGGGAGCGCCATGCGAAGATAGGGCTGCGACGGGGGCAGCCGCCTCCTCCCAGCGGTAGCGCCCGGCAGCCGTCGCAGCCGGTAGGCAGTGACAGGACTCCATGGAACCCATGTTCATCACCTTTGGCGTGCTGGCGCTGGTCGTCGTTTTCGGCATTGGCCTGGGGGTGCGCACGGTCCCGCAGGGACAGGTATGGACCGTGGAGCGCTTCGGCGCCTTCACCCGGCTGCTGAACCCCGGCCTGAACCTGATGCTGCCGCTGGTGGAACGGGTCGGCCACAAGATGAACGTGCAGGAGATCGTGCTCGACATCCCGGAGCAGGCCGTCATCACCCGGGACAACGCCGCCGTCGTGGTGGACGGGATCACGTACTACCGCGTGCTGGACCCAGCCAAGGCCGCCTATGGCGCGCAGAACTTGGTGCAGGCGCTGACCAGCATGGCCATGACCAACATACGCAGCGTGATCGGCGCGATGGACCTGGATGGCGCCTTATCGGGACGCGAGGAGATCAATGCCAAGCTGCTGGTGACACTGGACCACGCGACGGCACCCTGGGGCGTGAAGGTGTCCCGCGTCGAGCTCCGCAAAATCGAGCCGCCGGCGAACCTGGTCGCCGCGATGAACCTGCAGATGACCGCGGAGCGCGAGCGCCGGGCCACCGTCGCCCGTGCGATGGGCGAGCGCGAAGCCGCCGTCGCCCGCGCCGAGGGCCAGAAGCAGGCGACCGTGCTGCAGGCCGAGGCCCGGCTGGAGGCCGCGATGAAGGACGCCGCCGCCCGCGAGCGCCTGGCCGAGGCCGAGGCCCGCGCCACCACCGTGGTCGCGCAGGCGGCGCGGGACGGCGGGACGGAGGCGCTGCGCTACTTCATCGCCCAGAAATACGTGGACGCGGTGGGCCGCCTGGCCGCGAACCCGTCCGGCCGCACCCTGGTGATCCCGCTTGAGACCGGTGCGCTGGCCGGCGGCATCGCGCAGGCGATCGAGGCGATGCAATTGCGCCAGCCGTGAGCCTGCACCTGCCCCCGGGCGAGGTCTGGATCATCGCGGGCCTGCTGGGCTGCGCGCTGGAGATGGCGGTGCCGGGCGTGTTCCTGCTGCCGACCGGGCTGGCGGCGGTGGGGGCCGGCATGGTGACGATGCTGGCAGGGCTGGACTGGCGCGGGCAGGTGCTGGTGTTCCTGGCGCTGCTGGCCGTGCTGGTCGGGGCGGCGGCGCTGCTGATGCGGCGACGGGCGACGGCGAACCCGGTGAATGCCCCGGCGGCCGGGCTGGTGGGACAAACCTGCCGGGCGTTGGGGTTCGAGGCCGGGGAAGGCCGGGTCAGCCTGGGCGACGGCGCCTGGCCCGCGCGGGTGGTGGACGGTTCGGCGCCGGCGGCAGGCGCGCTGCTGCGGGTCATGGGACTGGATGGGACGACGCTGCTGGTGCGGGGGGACCGGCGTCCCTCCGAGCCTATGGCGCCGATTGCTGGGCCAGGTAACGCTCCATAGGCGGCCCCCACAGCCGGGAGCCGCCGCTGCCGCTGGCGAACAGCGCGTGCCCATCATACCCGAGGACGCCAGGCTCCACGAATTCCGCTTTGCCGCCTGCAGCGGTGTAGGCCGCGTGCATGGCCCGGCCGAGGTCGGGCGAGAAGAAGCTGTCATTGGTCGCATACAGCCAAAGCATGGGCGTCGCCGCCGTGGCGCCGAGCGTCCCCGCGTCCCTGACCATGCGGTCGGCATGGCAAACCTGGCCGATGTTGCCGCCGATGTGCCCGCCGATGCCGCCGGACACATTGATCACGGCGGATACTTTGGGATGAGGCTGGCTGTTGTAGGCTATGGCGGTGTAGCCGCCGGTGCTGCCGCCGGCCACCACGGCGCCGTCCGGCCGGGCGCCGGGCAAGGCGGTGGCGTAATCCACGGCCGCAGCGACATCGCGCGCCGATTCGAGCGCGATCAGTGCGGGCTGCAGGTCGTTGCAGCCGCGCATGCCGTGTGGCCCCACGGCCAGGAAAGCGCTGTCCCGCCCGCCCGTCGCGCCGTAGCCGCGCCGGATCGGCATCACGACCATGTAGCCGCGGCGGAGGAACCACTCAGGTGTTTCACTGGCGCAGTCATCCGGCTGCAGGATGACGCGCGTCAGGCCGGTACCGTGATTGAGCACGGCCACGTGGGCCGGCGTGTCGCCCTCCGGACGGCAGATGCGGGCATACAGCAGGCGCGGAGTGCCGTCCCGGTCCTGCATGGGAATCCAGTGGGCCTGCTGCCGCCAGCGGCCCTCGGCCTGACCAACCGGACCAGGGCCGGTGGGGCGGGCAATGGGGGCGGCGCAGGCGGACAACAGGAGGACGCCGGCGGTCAGCAGCACCGTTGCCGCGCCAGGACCACCACGCTCGCGCCGAGAATGCAGACGCAAGACCCACTGGCTCCTGCCCTCCCAACGCACTTCAAGCTCCCTTCTCAAGCATGATCTGCGCCCGTTGGTCGTGCCTGGTCGCCGTCCGCGCTTTCCGCGGACTTCCGAAGCAGCCCCTTGCACAGAGGCTGGCCGGTGCGGGCTGTCATCGCAGCCTTCACAGCGGGAATGGTTATTCCGCCCCTACCGCAGCACCCGCGCCCGGATCGTCCCCTCAATCGCGCACAGCGCCCCCAGCACCTCACCGCACAGCGACGGCTCGCCCTCCGCGTCAATCATCACATACCCCAACTCCCCGTCTGTTTGCAGCGACTGCGCCGACACGTTCAGGTTGCGCTCGCTGAAGATCGCGTTCAGCC
>CAXTDP010000820.1:0-2841 GCA_964242295.1 uncultured Acetobacteraceae bacterium
CCGCCCGCATCCCCGGCGCCGGGCTGCTGATTCAGCCCGACGTCAGCCACTTCGCGTTCCTGCAGGACCCTGCGGGGTTCACTGGCGACGTGCTGCGCTTTCTGGCCGAGGGAGCCTGACCCGTCATCAGGATTTCACAAGCTGAGTGAAGTTCGACCATTGTTCGATCCGGAATGCCCGGGTGTCCCGCACTGATGCTGGAAACCAGCGCAGCGTCTTGAGCGCCGTGACGGACGTCGGCCTGCCCGGGCTGAATGGCCGGCAGGTGGCCGATGCGGCACGGGCGTTGCGCCCGGACCTGAAAGTGTTGTTCATCACCGGCTATGCCGAGACCGCCCTCCTGAACCACGGCCACTTGGAGCCGGGCATGCACGTCCTGACCAAGCCGTTTGCGATGTAGGCGCTGGCGAGCCGGATCAAGGAGCTGATTGCGGGGGGGAAACAGGGCTAAGTTCGTCCTGTCTCCCTCCGGGAGAGGGTTAGAGAAGCCGTACGCGCCAGGTGAGCGTCCATGAGAAACGACGTTCGTGCCATCCCGGGGAATGGTGGTCCATGCGGCCTCCCTTACCCCAACCTGCTCCCAGAAGGGGAGGGAGCCAGGGCAACTCTCCCCCTAGCCTGGCCCGGCCCCCTGCGTGTTCACATGCACCGCGTAGATGCACTGGCTTCCTGCCATGAACAACCGGTTCCGCTTCGGGCCGCCGAAAGTCAAGTTGGCTACCACCTCCGGAATGCGTATGCGCCCGATCAGCGTGCCTGCGGAGTTCCAGACCGTGACGCCGCTGTAGCCCACGTTGCGCCCGGCATTGCTGGACACCCACACATTGCCGTCCACGTCGCAGCGCATCCCGTCAGGGCCGCACAGCACCCCGTCCACCATGCAGTCGGTAAACCGCCGCCCGCCGCCGGGCTTGTTGTCGGCGCCCACGTCGAACACGTATATGTCGTTCTTGCCGCCCGGCCCGGCGTCCCCCGGTCCCTTGCCCGTGCTGATGACGTAAAGCCGCTTGTAGTCCGGGCTGAATGCCAGACCATTCGGGTCCGGCACCTGGTCCTCGGTGATGGTAACGTCCAGCCGGCCGGCCGGGTCCCAGCGATACACGTTGGTCGGCAGCTCCCGCCGCGCGGGATCGTAGCCTGCGGGCTGGCCGAGCCGCGGGTTGATGTGCCCGCTGGCGTTACTGGGCCCGCCCGCCACGTCCGGCGCGCCCTCGTACATCTGGCCGCCGTAGGGCGGATCGGTGAACCAGATGCTGCCGTCGGGATGCGCCACCACGTCGTTGGGCGAATTCAGCCGCTTGCCCTCGAACCGGTCGGCGATTACCGTTATGGACCCGTCCAGCTCGTAGCGCACGACGCGCCGGGTCAGGTGCTCGCAACTGAGCTGGCGGCCCTGGAAGTCGAAGCTGTTGCCGTTGCTGTTGTTGCTGGGGCTGCGGAACACGCTGACCCGTCCGTCATCCTCCAGCCAGCGCATCTGCCGGTTGTTGGGAATGTCGCTCCACAGCAAATAGCGCCCCTGGGCGCACCAGGCCGGCCCTTCCGCCCACAGCGCCCCGGTCCACAGCCGCTTGATGGCGCTGTTCGGCTGCACGTAAGCCGCGAAGCCGGGGTCCACGGTCAGGATGTCGGGATCGCTGAAGTATGTGGTGGGCGCACCCCCTGGCCCAAAGTCGCGGGGCGGCGTGGTGATCGTGGTGGGCGGGGCAGCAGGCCGGGGTGGAGCTTGGGCCAGGGCAGGCGCGGCTGCGGCGATGGCAAGCCCGGACGCGAATGCGCGCCGGGGCAGAGTGGGATGGGTCATGGGGCGTCTCCTCCGGCGGCTTCTTTTGCAGGCTGTGCCGCCTGGCGCGCAGCCTATCCGAGGTCCGGGGCGTGACGGAACGCAAAAGCCGCGCTGGGCAGCAGACGGTCAGAGTTGGGTCCCTGCGTCAGCCGGCCGGAGGCGACCAGTCCGGAGGCGCCATCTCGAACCCGGCGAACTCGAACGCCGGGGCCACGACGCAACTGACCAGACTCCAGGCGCCCAGACTTGCCGCCTCCTGCCAAGCCTTGGCCGGGACGACGGCCTGCAGCGCCTCGCCACCCGCCAGGTCCGGGCCAAGCCGCACCTCCTGCCTCCCAGCGTCGCCGGCAATGCCCAGGCGCAAGGGCGCACCAGCGTGCCATAGCCAGATCTCGGCCGCATCAACCCGGTGCCAATGCGACCGCTCCCCGGCTGCCAGCAGGAACAGGATGCTTGTGCCTACGCCCCGGCCTCCCGACGCCGGCTGGTCGCGCCAAAGCTCGCGGTAGTGCCCGCCCTCGGGATGCGGGGACAGGCCAAGCGCGTTCAGCACGGCAAAGGCAGGCTGGGAGGGATCGCGGAGATCGGCCATCACCTTGCATCATCCTAGATGGCGCAACCGCGCACCGTGGCACCCACGCAAAAGAAAGGCCCCGCCCCCGCATAGGGTGCGGGACCGAGGCCATTCAGGCCGGGCTGAGCGGGACGCTTACGCCTTGTTCAGCACGTAGTGGTAGCTGCAGTTGCCCATGGTCTCCGTCGCGTCCAGCGTGCCGTTGGTCAGCATGCCGGTCATGCTGCCGCGGCGTGCGGCGCTGCTGACCGTACCATCCGGCGCGACCTTGCCGCGCATCCCGCCCAGCGTGAAAGCGCTGCCGCGCACGCGGGCCGTGGCCGACGACCCCATCTTACGGCAACGCGGCCCGTTGTCGGCGCCGGGCTCAACCGTGCCGGTGTAGGTGCCGGCCATGCTGGCGGACGTCATCGGGGCAGGAGCCGGCATCGGCGCAGGCTCGGGCGCCATGGCCATCGGGGGCGGCGGGGGCGGCGGGGGG
>CAXTDP010000821.1:0-2829 GCA_964242295.1 uncultured Acetobacteraceae bacterium
GCACCGGATCCCGTGCTCGTCCAGCACCCGGCGGTAGGCGTGTGCGGCATATTGGGCGGATTCAACTGGTCGTCGCAACACTGGGTTGGAGGGTGGTGCGATGGCAGGTCGGCGGCGGTCGGATCGGGCTTTGCGGGGCAAGTTGAGGTCGCCGGGGCGACCGGGGGTCGGGTTGCGGGAGCACCGGCGATGGTTCTGGGCGTTCATTGCCGAGGGTTTGTCGAGCGAGGACGCAGCGATGGAGGTCGGGGTATCGCAGCCGGTTGGATCGCGGTGGTTCCGCATGGCAGGCGGGATGGCGCCGTCGCACCTGTCGCGGTCGTCAGGGCCGCTCTTGGGTCAGCGCCTATCCTTTGCGGATCGAGAGGAGATCGCGCTGTTGCGAATGCAGGGCATGGGCGTTCGGGATGTTGCACGCCGTCTGGGACGAGCGGCATCAACGGTGTCGCGGGAACTGCGGCGCAACGCGGCGACGCGGGGCGGCAACCTGGACTACCGGGCGACAACGGCGCAATGGCACGCCGAGCGGGCGGCGCGACGGCCGAAGCGGGCGAAGCTGGCCAAGAACGCGGCGCTGCGGACATATGTGCAGGAGCGCCTGTCGGGTGCCGTGGCTATCCCGGATGGTGGTGCGGTAGCCGGGCCGATGGTGGCCTGGAAGGGGCGCCGGCACGGGCCCAGAAAGGCACGACGCTGGGCCAAGGCGTGGAGCCCCGAGCAGATTTCTCGGCGGCTGCGGCACGACTTTCCGGACGACACGACGATGCGGATCAGCCACGAGGCGATCTACCAGGCGCTATTTGTGCAAGGGCGCGGAGCACTGCGGCGGGAGCTGACGGCGTGCCTGCGCACAGGCCGGGCACTGCGGGTGCCGCGGGCGCGCACGCGCGGTCGGGGCAAGTCGTTTATCACGCCTGAGATCATGATCAGCGAACGCCCGGCGGAGGCTGCCGACCGTGCCGTGCCGGGCCACTGGGAAGGTGACCTGATCATTGGCCTGAACCGTTCGGCCATCGGCACCTTGGTGGAGCGCACGACGCGGTTCACAATGCTGCTGCACCTGCCGCCCATGGACGGCCACGGTGTGGGTGTACGCGAGAAGAACGGCCCCGCGCTGGCCGGGCACGGGGCCGAGGCGGTGCGCGACGCAATTGCGCGCGAGATCACCACCTTGCCCGAGCAACTCCGGCGGTCGTTGACGTGGGACCAGGGGGCGGAGATGGCCCAGCATGCCCAGTTGCGGATCGACACGGGCCTGCCGGTCTACTTCTGCAATCCCCGCAGCCCGTGGCAGCGCGGCACGAACGAGAACACCAATGGGCTGCTGCGGCAATACTTCCCGAAGGGCACCGACCTGAGCGCGCACAGTGCGGACGACCTTGCGGCGGTGGCTGCGGCCCTCAACGCCCGTCCGCGAAAGACCCTGAGCTGGAGAACACCTGCCGAGGCGCTTGACGGGGCGCTACGGGCGGCGCACGCAGGCGTTGCGACAACCGATTGAGCCTGGGCAATACGCGTCCATAAAGTATTCCGAGCGCCTGGCGGAGGCTGGCATTGAGCCGTCGGTGGGCAGCGTCGGCGACAGCTATGACTGTGAGTATATTGCTGCTGCCCGTGGGGTCTGACCCCAGCTTACGACTGACTTCGTGTCCTCGCGTTGATCTGTCGATCCCGCGGGCAGCGCCCGCCGAGTGCCGCGGTGTGACCTGATAGGAGCTTGATGGCGACGTCCCGTCACAGTCCTGTCCGCCCCTGTAAGCGTCGGGCCGCACCAACGCCACAGGAGGTTCGCCTTGCAGCAGGATGCACGAAGCAACGACATCATCGTCGGGATCGACACGCATAAAGACACTCACGCCGCGGTAGCGCTGAGCGCTTTAGGGGTTCGCCTTGGCGCCATGACCATCTCCGCAAACCGCGCCGGATATCGTCAGGTTGAGTCGTGGGCGCGGTCGTTCGGGACGGTGACTGCGTTCGGGATCGAGGGCACTGGATCGTATGGAGCGGGCTTGGCCCGAGCTCTGCGTGAAGCAGGACATCGCACCCTGGAAGTCGTTCGTCCCGACCGCAGCGCCCGTCGACGCAACGGCAAGAGCGACACCCTTGATGCCGAGGCTGCCGCGCGCGCCGTGCTTTCTGGGCAGGCAATCGCCGAGCCGAAGACCGGCGCCAGCTCGGTCGAAATGATCCGGCATCTTAAAATCGCTCGTGATGCTGCGGTCAAAGCCAAGACCCAGGCCATGCTGACGCTCAAATCCATCATCGTCAGCGCTCCCGCCGAACTGCGCGAGCAGCTGGAGCGCATTCGCGGCAAGATCGCCTTCGTCCGCCACCTGGCGGCGCTGCGCCCGGGGCCGATCACCTCCACCACCGCCTCTGCAAAGGCGGCATTGAGGGCCACCGCCCGGCGCTGGCTCGCCCTGCACAAGGAGACCGAAGCGCACGACCGTGACCTCGATGCCCTGGTGTCAGCAACGGCTCCCGAGCTGACCAGCGCCGCAGGCATCGCAAATACGACCGCCGCGGAACTGCTGCTCCTGGTCGGCGACAATCCCGAGCGCATCCGCTCCGAAGGCGCGTTGGCCAAACTGTGCGGCGCCTGCCCCATCCCAGCGTCGAGCGGAAAAACCAACCGACACAGGCTGAACCGCGGCGGCAACCGGCAGGCCAACGCCGCCCTGCACCGCGTCGTCGTCACTCGGATGCGCGTCCATGCGCCAACCATCGAGTACGTCCGCCGCCGAACCGGGGAGGGCAAGACAAAACCCGAGATCATGCGCTGCCTCAAGCGCTACGTCGCCCGCGAGATTTTCGGAGCCTTGTGCAGGA
>CAXTDP010000822.1:0-2822 GCA_964242295.1 uncultured Acetobacteraceae bacterium
CAGCCTCACCGAAGCCGCGTGCTACCCAGCCTGAAAAGGCCAAAGTCGAGCTTAGAAGGTATTCATCCGGTCAGGGCCGTGGTTGCACGTGGTCAGGCAGCGACTGCGACATCCTGGCCGGGTTTGCGCCAGTTCCAGGGCAGCATCTCGTGCAGGCGGGATGCGGGGTGGTCGTTGATCCGGCGCAGCACATCGGCAAGCCAGGCGCGCGGGTCGATGTTGTTCAGCTTGGCGGTGATGATGAGCGAATACATGGCCGCGGCGCGGTTGCCGCCGCGGTCTGATCCGCAGAACAACCATGACTTTCTTCCGAGGGCCACACCGCGCAACGCCCGCTCAGCGGCATTGTTGCTAAGGCAGATACGGCCGTCGGTGGTGAACCGGCTGAATGTGGGCCAGCGCTTGAGCATGTAGTCCATGGCTTTGGCGACGTCGGCATGCCGGGACATCTTGGCGCGAGCGGCGCGCATCCAGGTCTCCAGATCAGCGACCAGCGGTGCGATGTGCTTCTGCCGCACGGCCAAACGCTGCTCGGCTGGCAGGCCGTTGATGGTGCGCTCGGCGTCAAAGATGGCGTCGATCCGGCGCACGGCTTCGACGGCCAGCGGGGCGCGTGCAAGCTGGGCCAGCTCGAATAGTTTGCGGCGGCCATGTGCCCAGCATCCTGCCTCGGTCACTGGTCCGGGTTTGCGCTTGGGGTGGTAGAGGTCTGCGAACCCGGCATAAGCGTCGGCCTGCAAGATGCCGGCGTAGGCCAGCAAGTGCTTGTGCGGGTGCTCGCCCCGGCGGTCCGGCGAGTAGTGGAACACCGCAGCCGGCGGCGCCGGCCCGCCGAACGGCCGGTCGTCGCGCACGTAGGTCCACAAGCGGCCGGTGGCCGTTTTGCCGCGAGCCAGCACGGGCACGGTGGTGTCGTCGCCATGGATGCGCTCACCGGCCAGCACATGCGCCTCGATCAGCACGGTCAACGGCGCAAGTGTGGCAGTGCAGGCGCCGACCCAGTCGGCCAGAGTGGACACGTCCAGCTCGATACCCTCGCGGGCAAAGGTCTCGCTCTGGCGGTTCAGCGGCAGGTGCTGGCCGAACTTGGCTTCCAGGATGGTGGCCAGCAGCTCAGGCCCGGCACGCCCGCGCGCGATGGGGTGGAACGGCGCCGGCGGCTGGCTGATGGTGTCGCACGCCCGGCATGCCATCCGCTCGCGCACCGTCTGAACCACCTTCCAGTGCCGGGGCACCACCTCCAGGGTTTCGGTCACGTCCTCGCCCAACTTGGACAGCTTGCCTTGGCAGCACGGGCAAGAGGTTGGTCCTGGGATCACCACCCGCTCACGCGGCAGGTGCGCCGGCAACGGCCCGCGCACCGGCTTGCGGCGGATCGACTTGTGGGCAGGCAGGCCTTCCATCTCGGGATCAAGCGCCGCCTCGTCCTCGGCGACCGCGGCCTGCACCTCCTCGAGCTGCAGCTCCAACTGGTCCAGCAGCTTGCGCCCGCGCTCGGACGAGGCGCCGAACTGCTCGTGCCGCAGCTTCGCGATCAGCAGCTTGAGATAGGCCACCATGGCCTCAGCCCCGGACGCACGCGCTTCCGCCTCGCGACGCGCCAGCTGCTCAGCAGCCAGGACGGCGCGGAGAGCCTCGATGTCGTCCGGGACAGGGGTGGTGGCGACCGTCACGCAGGAGAGTCAACCACACCTGGCCGGGCCTGTGTACCCCCTTTGTGCGCCAGCCTGTCAGCCGGCCATCTCTGGCCGCCAGGTCCGCTGCGGAGTCCTCCAGTCGATCCCCTCCAGCAGCATCGCAAGGGTAGCCGGGGTGAGCGAAACAACACCTTCCCTGGCCTGCGGCCATACGAACCGGCCCCGTTCCAGCCGTTTCACATATAACGACATGCCGGTCTCGTCATGCCAGAGACATTTCACCAGGTCGCCGCGGCGGCCCCGAAAAATGTAGAGATCACCCCCGTGCGGATCACGTCCCAGCGCCTGCTGCACCTGCAGCGCAAGGCCATTCATCCCCCGGCGCATATCGGTGGCCCCCGCTGCCAGCCACACCCGCACGCCAGACGGCGTCGGGATCATCCGCGCAACGCCGCCAGCACGCGCCGCAGCGCGGCCTGGTTCACGTCCGCACCCACCCGGACCTGCCGGCCGTCGCCCAACTCGATCTCGATCAGGCCTGCCTGTGGCCGGGCCGGCGCTGGCGGCGATACTGGCCGCGGTGCTGGCGGGGTCGGTTCAAGACGGGGCAGGCCAGGCACCCCCAGGGGCGCGCCGAGCATCTGCACCGGCATGAACACCGGCATCTCAGCGGCAACCAGCACCCCGTCACGCACCTGCCGCCGCCAGGTGAACAGCAGGCTCTCGCACACGCCGTGACGGGCCGCGACCGCCCGGACCCGCATGCCAGGCTCCGCCATCTCCGCAACCAACCGTAACTTGTCCTGCACGCTCCAGCGCCGCCGACGTTCCCGGCCAGTGATGATCTCCACCACGCCATCCATGCCCACACCTCACACGCCGACTTAACCAGCGACTTAAGGCGACAAACAGCTCACGCCCAGGCGGCCCTCGGCGGGTGGATACCTTAGAAGGCGGGGGTTTCGCACTCCAAGGTAGAACCCATCCCGTCTACAGATTTCAAACGCAGAATCGATCTTATGGAATTTGACGGTCAGTAATGCACGAACCGTCCCTCCGGCGCGACCTGCTGGATCAGATTGAACTCGTCCCGGTTCGCGGTCAGCACCGGGATGCCGGCCTTGGCCGCTGTCAGGAAAATCAGCGCGTCGTTCAGGCACTCCTTCCGCTGGTGCGGCAGAAAGC
>CAXTDP010000823.1:0-2820 GCA_964242295.1 uncultured Acetobacteraceae bacterium
CGCTCGAGGACGCCTTCCGCTCTCGCCACCCCGGCTTCCGCCCCGCAAATGACGACGAGGTAATCGCAACAGCAGCGTAATCACCCCACAGATTTGCATGCTCTCACGTCAGGCTGCCACGCCGTATAACGGTCAAGGATCAGGTCAGCCGGGATTTCGTCGCCATCCGGCGCGCCCGATGTAGCGTCCCATAGTCGCTGCCATCCCGCCTGCAACAGGCGCAGGTGAGCGCACAGGGCGAGCAGATCGGCGTCGCCGGTCACGTTAGTCCTGGCCTACGCCTCCCCGCCCGGCGCCACGACCGCGATCTGATCCGGCGTCATGCCGGCAGCGACAAGAGCGGCGCGGGCGGCGACAACGGCCTTTGCAAGGGCGCTGACGGCAGCGCGGGCAACGTTGATTGCCGGGAACGCAGCGGCTTCGTTGGCGCGGCGATGCTCGGACTTCGTGCGGTTCGCTCATGCCAGCTTGGCACAGGCTTGTGCGTGAGCTGGGCAGTAGCCGTCGCGGGCATCAAGGGCGGCGCGCAGAGTGCCGACCAGCCGATCCCATCGGGGATGGGCCGAACGCCATGCCGGTCGGGCGGAACGTCGAGATAGACCGGAGCGTGTTGCTGTTGTGGAAGGGCATGGTTGCCGTCTCATATGGAAAATTATTCTTCACGTAGGTATTTTACTACAATGCTTGCAGGTACGGGTTAAATGATGATGTTTTCATCACATGATGAACGGCACACAGTGTAAGATGGCCCGCGCCGCCCTTGGCTGGACCACACGCGACTTAGCCGAGCGTGCCCAGGTCGGAGTTATGACCATCAGCAGATTTGAAGCTGGGACAGGCGAGACTTACCCAGCAACAAAGGCAGCAATCGCCCGTGCCCTTGAAGCTGGAGGCGTCAGCTTCATTCCCGAAAACGGCGGGGGGGCTGGCGTACGGCTGCGGAAGCCGAGGCAATGATGCCCGATCAGTTAAGGGCGGCACGGGCTTTGCTGGGCTGGAGTCAAGCGCGATTAGGTCTCCGGAGCGACACGTCCGCATACGTGGTGAAGAAGTTCGAGCTGACGGGCCAGGCTGCTAAGGTTCATGGACGTCCTGACTTGACCGATCCTCTCGCCACCATCCGCGCCACCTTAGAAGCGGCCGGCGTTGAGTTCACGAACGGAGAGGTGTCAGGGGTCGCGGCTGCGGAAACCACCCCGATAACGCCCGGTCAGGTCACTGCGGCCCGAAAGCTGCTGGGATGGAGCCGAACGCAGCTCGGCGTCCGCAGCGGCACGTCTATTCATGTTGTGCAGACGTTTGAGCGAACGGGGCATGTTGCGAAGCTGCATGGTCGGCGGGCGGAACAGGTAGACACCGTTGCCGCCATCCGCGCTGCCTTGGAGGCGGCGGGCATTGACTTCAGCAACTGGCAAATGCCTGGGATGCGTGGGCGCACGCCGAGCATGAGACTGCGGAGGCGGGGCGAGTGACACCGGATCAGATGAGAGCTGCCCGGAAGCTGCTGGGCTGGAGCATGGTCAAGCTGGGCTCGCTCAGTAGCACCTCGATCCACACGGTTAGAATGTTTGAGCAATCTGGACGGGTCATATTTCCGTATGGCTATGGCCGAACCGAACAGGTTGATGCCGTTGCCGCTATCCGTGCCACCCTTGAAGCAGCCGGCGTCGAGTTCACCGATGGAGACGCACCGGGAGTACGGCTGCGGAAGCCAAGCCAATGACACCGAATCAGGGCAAGGCTGTTCGGGTCCTGCTCGGCTGGAGCATAGAGCGGTTGGCTGCCTACAGTGACATGTCCATCCATGCGGTAAGGATGTTTGAACAAACCAGAACAGTCGTGCCCATGAGAGGCCGCAGCTGGAAGATGCGGATTGATGCCTCGGCTTCCCTCCACGCTATACTCTGTTCACGTGAGAACCCGAAAATCGGCCATCGAGTCGAGCCCGACACCACCGGTGTTCAGGGCATGCGAAATTTTCGGGTTTTCATGTGGACGGAGTATACCTTGGAGAAAGCCGACATTGAGTTCATCGAAGGCGACACACCAGGAGTGCGGATGCGACACCTCCAAGACCGCGCATGAACAGCTTCCCCGGCGCCATCTACGACGGCCAGGGCGCGAGCCTGAACCCCACCGTGCCCGACTTGGTGCAAGAGCAGTTCGACGCCTGCCCCCACCGTTCTTTGGTCGCTGAGCACGACAGAGAGCCCGTTGCCCGCGTATGGCTGCTGGCCAACAACGCCACGCTGAACGCCATCTCGCACGTCCTGATGATCGAGGCGGTCAAGCTGGTGCTGGCCGGCAAGGGCGTCGTGATCCTGGCGCAACGGCGCAAACCGGAAGTGGACGTACGGACGGGGCGGCTACAGGCTCTCGCCCTGTTCACCGCATCCCAGGACGTGGCTAGACACGCATGAGCACCAAGCTATGGGAGGCGGGCTGGTCAGGCCGGGATCATCCGCTTGCGCCGGGTGTTCCGAGGCGCTGCCGGTCCGTCAAGGTCGACCGGCACCACCTCGTGCGCGCGGAACGTCAGCGGAAACCCCAGCGCGCCAGCCACTTTGGCGACTGTGGCAAAACTGGGAGGCCCTTATTGGGTTCCGGGCTGGTGAGGTCGGGACCATGGCGTGGGGCTGAGGACGGCTGGCACGAAGGCAGGAACGGGAGTAGCTGACCTGCTCGCGCGAGGAGCTTCTGTCATGGCTGCATCCGACTTGGTCAACCTCTCCGGCCTGATGGACGATGCCAAGTGCTTCGCCCTCAGGCCAGCGCCGCTGGCCTGAGGGCATCCGGTGCCCTTCGTGCAACAATGACGCG
>CAXTDP010000824.1:0-2813 GCA_964242295.1 uncultured Acetobacteraceae bacterium
TGGCGATCCTGTTCGCCTACCTGTTCCTGGTGGCACTGTATGAAAGCTGGGTCATTCCGATACCGGTGCTGCTGTCGGTCAGCGTCGGAATCCTGACGGCGTTTGTCGGGATGCAGGTCACTGGACTGGCGCTGGACCTGTATGCGCAGATCGGCCTGGTGGTGCTAATCGCGCTGGCGGCGAAGAACGGTATCTTGATCGTGGAGTTCGCTAAGGACCAGCGCGAGGCCGGCAAGAGCATCAAGGAAGCGGCTCGGCTGGGCGCGCAGACCCGGTTCCGCGCGGTGATGATGACCAGCATCGCCTTTATCCTGGGGCTAGTGCCGCTGGTGACGGCCAACGGCGCGGCGCAGGTCAGCCGGCGTGCGGTGGGGACACCGGTGTTCGCAGGAATGCTGGGCGCGAGCACGATCGGCATCTTTCTAATCCCGATGCTGTATGTCGTGTTCCAGACGATGCGCGAGAAGGTGAAGTCGCGGTTTGGCGGCAAGGGTGGGGACGAGGGGCATGGCGGCCCACCGACCGCCGTGCCGACGCCGCCTGCACGGGTGCCGGAACGTGTTAGCTGACGTGCCTGCTCCTGCTCCCTCTCCCTCCGGGAGAGGGTCGAGGTGAGGGAAGCCGCAAGCGCGAATTTCGGCTGTCGTGGCACAGGTCGGTATTGCACCGATATAGGGCGGGTGTTGCGGCTTTCCTCACCTCACCCCACCCCACCCCTCTCCCGGAGGGAGAGGGAGTCGTGGGGCGCCCCCTTCCCCTTTTCGACTGACGCCGTAAGTGTATGCACAACGGCTCTATAATGAAGGAAACTCCCGCATGACAAAGTTCGGCATGGCCCAGCCCGTCCGCCGCGTTGAGGACCCTCGTTTGCTGATCGGTGACGGCCGCTACACCGACGATATTTCCCTGCCAGGCGAGGCCTTCGGCGTCGTGCTCCGCAGCCCGCATGCCGCCGCCCACATCCTGTCGATTGACACTTCGGCGGCCAAGGCCATGCCCGGCGTGCTCGCCGTCATCACCGGCGCCGACCTGGAGGCGGACGGCATCGGCGGCCTGCCCTGCGCCATTCCGCTCAAGAACCGCGACGGCAGCAAGCGTGCGGACGTGCCGCATCCCGTGCTCGCGATCAAGCAGGTGCGCCACGTCGGCGATCCCGTGGCCTTCATCGTTGCCGAAACCCATCAGGCCGGGCGCGATGCGCTGGAGGCGGTGATGGTGGACTATGACCTGCTGCCGAGCGTCACCGACCTGGGCGCAGCGATGGAAGACGGCCAGCCGCAGGTCTGGGACGGGGTGCCGAGCAATCGCTGCTTCGATTGGGAGACCGGCGACAAGGCCCGCACCGATGAGCTGTTCGGCCAGGCCGCGCGCGTCACCCGCCTGACAGTTGTGAACAATCGGGTCGTGGTCGCCAGCATGGAGGCCCGCGCCGCCGTCGCCGAATATGACCCGGCCAACGAGCGCTGGACCCTGCACACCAACACCCAGGGCGGCTGGAGCATCAAGGAGATGCTCGCCGCCGCCGTGTTCGACGTGCCGGCAGAGCGGTTCCGCGTCGTGACCCCCGACGTCGGCGGCGGCTTTGGCATGAAGCTGTTCCTGTATGCCGAGCATGCGCTGACCTGCTACGCCGCCCGCAAGGTCGGCCGCCCGGTGAAGTGGGCCAGCGAGCGCAGCGAGGCGTTCCTGTCGGACACGCATGGCCGCGACAACATCATGCAGGGTGAGATCGCCCTCGATAACGATGGCAAGTTCCTGGCGATGCGGATACGCAACGTCGCCAACATGGGCGCCTACCTGTCCAACTACGCGCCGATGATCCCGACCATGGCCGGGACCAAGGTGCTGGCGAGCGTGTATGGCTTCCAGGCGATCTACGCCAACGTGGTCGGCGTGTTCACCAACACGGTGCCGGTGGATGCCTATCGCGGCGCGGGGCGGCCGGAAAGCAACTATGTCGTCGAGCGGCTGATTGACACCGCCGCGTTTGAGGCTGGCATTGACCGGGTGGAGCTGCGCCGCCGCAACATGGTGCTGCCCTCGGCCATGCCATACGTGACGGCGATGAAGCAGACCTATGACAGCGGCGACTTCGGCAAGGTGCTGGACGCGGCGCTGCAGAAGATGGATTGGGCCGGGTTCGAGCATCGCCGGGCCAGCAGCGAGGCGCGCGGGATGAAGCGCGGCATCGGCATGGCCTATTATCTTGAGGCCACGGGTGGGTCGCCCAGCGAGCGGGCGGAAATACGGTTTGCCGATGATGGCTTCGTGGATGTGTTCGTCGGCACGCAGAGCACGGGCCAGGGTCATGAGACCGCCTATGTGCAGTTGACCGTGGACCAGCTCGGCATTGACGGCGACAAGGTGCGCATCCGCCAGGGCGATACCGACGCCATCCCGACCGGCGGCGGCACAGGCGGCGCGCGCAGCCTGTATTCCGAGGGCCAGGCCATCCTGGTGACCGCCGCCAGCGTGATCGAGAAGGGCAAGCAGGCGGCCTCCGAGGCGCTGGAGGCGGCGGTCGCCGACATCGAGTTCACTGGCGGACGGTTCAGCGTGGCCGGCACGGACCGCGGCATGGGCATCCTGGAGCTTGCAGCCCATCAGCGCAGCCGTGCGTCGGGCGGGCAGGAGGCGACGCAACTGGATGCGGCCGAGGTGGCGCAGATCGAG
Source organism: uncultured Acetobacteraceae bacterium (assembly GCA_964242295.1). Taxonomy (GTDB): domain Bacteria; phylum Pseudomonadota; class Alphaproteobacteria; order Acetobacterales; family Acetobacteraceae; genus DASWOJ01. The sequence goes on from CAXTDP010000824.1 coordinate 2,674, forward strand.
AAGCACACCTATCCCAACGGCTGCCACATGGCGGAGGTCGAGGTGGACCCCGAGACCGGCATCATCAGTGTCGTCCGCTACATCGTCTGCGACGACGTGGGCAAGGCGGTGAACCCGATGATCGTGCGCGGCCAGGTGCA
>CAXTDP010000825.1:0-2801 GCA_964242295.1 uncultured Acetobacteraceae bacterium
TCGTTGCCAAGGTAAAGAACTGCACCTGCGTCGCCGCGGCACGCCGGGCCAGCAGGGCGCGCCGGGCTGCCTGCGCTTCGGCCAGCGGAGCGACCACCTCGGTTTCCAGCGCCGGGCCGCTCTCCGCCTCCTGCAGCAGCGCATCCAGCACCGCCGCCAGCTCCGCCTGCCGCAGGTCGCGCCCCAGACAATAGGCGTGCCCGACCGTCCCGGACGGCGTGCGGACGGTGCAGCGAACCACCGTTGCCTCCCCCAGGTTGAAAGGATTGCCGGCACCGCCGGCTCGGCCGCGCAGCATGACAAGCCCGGCCTCCGGCCCGCGCAGGCGTGTGTAGGCAGGCATGTCCGGCAGCCCGGCGGCAAGCTCATCCGCCGTGGCTCGGGCCAGGACCGACATCCAGCGTTGCCGGCGGCGGGTCAGGTCGGCATCGCTGTTCATCGGCGGGGACCTCCAATTTGTCTAGACAAATATGCTCATTCCCGGTAGCAGTCAAGCCGAAGTCGCATGGGAACGGGGTCGCAGGGATGACGATTGCATGACCGACCCGCCCCATAACCCACCTCGTCCCGCGCCTGTATGGCGCCAGATCGCCCAGCGCCTGTCCGCCGGCATCGGCCCGCGCGGCCTGCACCCCGGCGACCGCCTGCCAACCGAGGCGCAACTGGCCGCCGAACATGGAGTGAACCGCCACACCATCCGCCGGGCGGTTGAAAGCCTGGCCCAATCCGGCCTGGTGCGGGTCGAGCAGGGGCGTGGCACCTTCGTCGCCGACGACATGCTGGACTACGAGGTGCAGTCGCGCACCCGCTTCAGCGAGTGGATACGCCGGCAGAACCGGGAGCCGTCCGGCCAGGCGCTGCATCTGCGGGTGATTGCGGCAACCGAGTCCCTGGCAGCCGGGCTGGAGGTCGCGCCCGGCGACCCCGTCGTCGCCTACGAGCGCCTCGGCCTAGCTGACGGGATGCCGGTGACGCTGACCACCCACCATTTCCCGCAGGACCGGCTGCCCGGCATCCTGGACGCCCTGCAGGCCCAGCCGACCATCACCGCGGCGCTGGCGGCGGTGGGCGTCGGCAACTACGTCCGCCGCGTGACCCGCGTCGGCGCCCGGATGCCCACGGCGACCGAGGGCAAGCTGCTGCGCGTGTCCCGCAGCCGGCCGCTGCTGGTGTGCGAGAACGTCAACGTGGACGATGCCGAGGCGGTGGTCGAGTTCGGGATCGCCCGGTATCCCAGCACCCGGGTGCAGGTGGTGTTCGAGCCTTAACGCCAGCCATTCCCTTCCGTCCCAACCGCGCCCACATCGTTGCCATGCCCGACCATGCCCCCCTGGCTGCCCCGCACCCGTTCCAGGACTTCCTCGCCGGGGTGCAGCCGCAACCTCCGCTGCGTGCCGCTGTCACCGCCGCCTACCGACGAGCGGAGCCGGATTGCGTCCAGGCCCTGCTGCCCGGTGCCACCCTGCCGCCCGATACCGTCACCCAGGCAGAGGCACTGGCTGCCCGCCTGGTGACGGCCCTGCGCGCCAAGGGCAACCGCGGCACCGTCGAGGGCCTGGTGCGCGAGTATTCGCTGAGCACCCAGGAGGGCGTCGCCCTGATGTGCCTGGCCGAAGCCCTGCTCCGCATCCCCGACACCTCGACGCGCGACGCGCTGATCCGGGACAAGATCGGCGCCGGCGACTGGCTGGCGCATGTCGGGCACTCGCCGTCCCTGTTCGTGAACGCCGCCACCTGGGGCCTGGTGGTCACGGGCAAGCTGACGGGCGGCGCATCCCAGTCTGGTACGTCTCAGTTCGGCACGTCCCAATCCGGCCTGGCCGCGGCCCTGACCCGGCTGGTCGCCCGCGGCGGCGAGCCGCTGATCCGCCGCGGCGTGGACCTGGCGATGCGTATGATGGGCGAGCAGTTCGTCACGGGACAGACGATCCAGGAGGCGTTGGGGCGCAGCCGCCGGCTGGAAGCGCGGGGCTACCGCTACAGCTACGACATGCTGGGTGAGGCCGCGATGACCGCCGGGGACGCCGAGCGTTACTACAGGGACTACGAAACGGCGATCCACGCCATCGGCACGGCCAGCGCCGGGCGCGGCATCATCGGCGGGCCGGGCATCTCGATAAAGCTGTCAGCCCTGCACCCCCGCTACTCCCGACTGCAGCGCCCGCGGGTGATGGCGGAGCTGCTGCCGCGCTTGCAGGCCCTGGCGCTGCAGGCCAAGACCTACGGCATCGGCCTGAACATAGACGCCGAGGAAAGCGAGCGGCTGGAGCTATCGCTCGACCTGCTTGAAGCCCTGTGCTTCAACCCGGCGCTGGCGGGCTGGGACGGCATCGGCTTCGTCGTGCAGGCCTATCAGAAGCGCGCCCCGCATGTGCTCGACTGGATCGTGGACCTGGCCCGGCGCAGCGGGCACCGGCTGATGCTGCGCCTGGTGAAGGGCGCCTACTGGGACAGCGAGATCAAGCGCGCCCAGGTGGATGGGCTCGATGGCTTCCCCGTGTTCACCCGCAAGGCGCATACCGACGTGTCCTACCTGGCCTGCGCCCGCAAGCTGCTGGCCGCTCCCGATGCGGTGTTCCCGCAGTTTGCCACCCACAACGCCTACACCGTCGCCGCCATCTACCAGATGGCCCCCGACTGGCAGCCGGACCGCTACGAGTTCCAGTGCCTGCACGGCATGGGTGAAGGGCTGTATGACGAGATCGTCGGCCCGCTGGACCGCCCCTGCCGCATCTACGCCCCCGTGGGCACGCACGAGACCCTGCTGGCCTACCTGGTGCGCCGCCTGCTGGAGAACGGCG
>CAXTDP010000826.1:0-2786 GCA_964242295.1 uncultured Acetobacteraceae bacterium
GTGGCGGTGCTGAACCGGATGCTGGCGGCCGGACGCCCGGACTCCGTCCGTCGCGAGCCGATCATCGCGTAGCAGCCAGGGGTTTGGGGCCATCTCGCCCTGGCCTTGTCGAGTTCACCAACGCCCGGCATGCACCCCGGCCGCGCCTTCCGCGGAGGCGAGCGCCTGGCTCTCGGCGACGTCGACCCCTGGTGGATATTCGGAGTAGACGTGCTTGCCGGCCGTCAGCGCTTCGGTGATCAGCGCGTGGTGAGTGGGCAGCGTGGTCGCGACGCTGAAGAGGTCGATGTCGGGGTCACGGATGAGGTCGACCGCGCGCCATAAGCCTTGGGCGCGCCAAACGCCGCTGCGGCGGCCTCCGCCGCCTTCTGTCCCTTGTTGGCGACGGCTGCGAGTTCCAGCCCGTCTAGGTGTTGAACGGCGGGCACTTGGGATTCCCGTGCCAAGCCCCGCTCGGCGTTCGCGCCGATGATGCCAACCCTCAGTGTAATCATGATGCTCCTGGCTCCGCTACGCAGACGCTGCAGTTGGCCGGCTTTGTGTTCGGATGAAAGTGTGCTGCTCGGGATTGCCGTCGGTGGACCCGGAGCACTCGCCGTCTTCGCAAAATCGAAGTCAGAAGATCCAGTCGACTAACAACTCGCCGCCGGAGACCTCGAGCACCGTGCCGGTGACGTACGGGTTGGTCATGAGGAAGACGGCCGCGTGCCCGACGTCGGCGGCCGTCCCGAGCCGCCGGGCCGGGAAGTTCGCGGGGACCTTGGAACAGATTTCCTCCACGGTTGCCGCGGGCAGGACGTCACAGAAATCGGTGTCAATGAATCCAGGCCGGATCGTGTTGACGCGGATAAGGGCCAGCTCCACGGCGAGCGACTGCGCCAGGGATTCGACGGCCGTGAACGTCGACGTGACCGCAGCCAAGCCGAGCTTCGCCCGGGCCCCGGTGCCGCCCGTGAGGAAGGTCATCGAGCCGCCGGCCCGCAGGTGCGGGGCGGCATGGCGGGCGCAGGCCCAGGCGCCCAGGAACTTGCCCTCCAGGTAATTGCGGACGCCGCGCATGTCAGGGTCCATGAACGCTCCCCAGGACCCCAGCTCCGGTCCGGCGGTGACGACGAAGTGGTCAAAGGGGCCGACTGCCTCGAAGGCGGCTTGCACTGCCGCCTCGTCGCGGATGTCCAGAACGACCTGGTCAAAAGCGGCCAGGTCCGGCCGCTCTTCGGCCGAGACATTGCGACGGCTGGCGACGGTGACGGCTGCGCCTATGCCGTGGGCGGCCTGGGCGACTCCGAGGCCGATCGCCTATTTACCGCCGCCGCCGCCGACGTGCTTGCCGGTGAGGTCGAACGGCGGTGCCGGCGGACGTGCTTGCTCAAATGCGGGATTGCTCATGACTGAAGTCCTTGTCATTTAAATAGGAGAGTCGGCGCGCGAGCGCTTCGGCGGGAATTCATTGTTTATCGGGTTCAGCTGGGTGGAGCCGGATTGACGGTTAGGCTTGAGCGCGGTGGTCTCCCTCCGCCGCGCGGGCCAGGGTTTCCACCCCCTCCTGATACCGTTGGCGATTTCGCGAGGGGCCCGTTTCAGGCGGCCATGAGGCGGGTCAGGCGTAAGGTCCGTGTGGCCGCGCGTGCTTCGCCCTGCACCCAGGCGCTGAGCCGAAGGACGTTCAAGGCTGCCGCGGTTGCGACATGTTGCAGATGGGTTTTGGCCAAGCCGACGTAGCGCGAGCGGCGCAGCCCGCAGACGCGCACGCACAGCGACAGGCAGCCCTCAATCCCGGCGCGCGCGCCGTAGAGCGCTCGCCACTCCGGCGTGTCCTGCTGCCCTTGCGCGGCCTGAATGGCCTCGTGCCGCCCTGCGCGCCGGAACGTCAGTTCGCGCGACGCCTTGTTGGTGCGGGTGCAACGGGGCCGGCTGGGGCAAACACGGCAGGTCCGATCCGCGAAGCCCACATGCACGGTTGCCAGTGCCCCAAGCGTCGTGGCTGGGGGTCCGGTAGCAGAGGAACCGAAGGTGCATTTCAGCGCATGAATGGCTATGGTTTGCTGGCCATAGATAGATGCGCGGGTTTATGCACGTCGAAACCACGCACAAGGCAAGCTGTCGAAAGGACATCAGCAACTTGCATCAAACGTAAGTTTTCTGCATTGGTGGTGTGACGCCAGGAAGTCAGCCTGAAATGCTTTGCTTAAATGCAATACGGTTTAGTTAGGCCGTTTTCCGACGTGTCGGGCAGCCTCTATCAGGCGGTTTCACCACTATCCCCTGACCCCTAGCGTCGCTAACTGAACCGTATTGTGCTTAAATGCAATTCCGGTTCCGCTGTTACCAAAATCCGCGTAGGGGCATCAGAATGTGTGCACATGCGCAGGCCATTCCATCACGTTTTATTTATATAGCCATACCACATTTCACTATGACCTTAGCGTGTCATGGTGCATTCTCTTTTTCAGAGGCAAGGCGCAGTGCCAAGCCCAGACGGAAAGGAAGACCATGCCGAATACGAAATGATGGCCTCTCGAAACCACACCACATGCGCTTCCGTCCAGTGCTCGCAACACCGGACGGGAGATCACCCAAAACGAAGGTGCATACCGTGTCTCAGGCTCTTACCAACATCGCGCCTATGAATGCCTTTTGCAAGACCGGGTTCCAACCGGCGCAAGGGCGCAACGACACCCAACGCGGCCGGCGGATCATACGCCCGGCGACCAGCGCGGACCAAAAGGCTAAGGATTCGTCATAAAATAACAGCACCATATCTTATTTTCTGAGGTTTGATGGTG
>CAXTDP010000827.1:0-2777 GCA_964242295.1 uncultured Acetobacteraceae bacterium
GCCGCCGCGCTGGCACCACTGCTGGCGCCGCACGATCCGCTGGCGCAGGTGCGCGACGCGCTGCTGCAGCCGCCGGGCTGGCCCTACGTGTTGGGCACGGACGACGTGGGCCGCGACGTACTGGCGCGGCTGCTGTTCGGGGCGCGGCTGTCTCTCGCGGTCGGCGTGATCGTGGTGTCGCTGGCGCTGGTGCTCGGGGTCCTGTTGGGGCTGGTGGCCGGCTTCTCGGACGGACTGCTGGACGCCGCCGTCATGCGGCTGATGGATGTGATGCTGGCGCTGCCGACCCTGCTGCTGGCGGTCGCCATCGTCGCGGTGCTGGGGCCGGGCCTGCCCCATGCCATGCTGGCGGTGGCCGTGGTGCAGTTGCCCGCCTTCGTCCGCCTGACGCGGGGGGCGGTGAGGGTGGAGCGGTCGCGGGAGTACGTGGCGGCAACCCGCATGGCAGGAGCCGGGCATGGGAGGCTGATGTTCCTGACCGTGCTGCCCAATTGCCTGGCGCCGCTGATCGTGCAGGCGAGCCTGTCCTTTTCCACCGCCATCCTGGACACCGCGGCGCTGGGCTTCCTGGGCCTGGGCGCGCAGCCGCCCACGCCGGAATGGGGCACCATGCTGGCCGATGCGCTGCAATTCGTGCAAAGCGCCTGGTGGGTCGTGACCTTCCCGGGCCTGGCGATCCTGCTGGCGGTGCTGGGCTTCAACCTGCTGGGCGACGGCCTGCGCGACGCCCTGGACCCGCGGCTGCGGGGGTGACGCCGAGGCGGCGCGGCCGGGCGGCCGCGTGCCGGTCCAGCATTTCCGGATGCCGTTGCCACCACCACGGCACGTCGCTTGTAAGATTCTGCGAAGCTGAAGCCGCACAACGGAGAACCGCCGTGCGACGTCGAACCCTCTTGGGCGCCGGGATGGTCGGCGTCGCCACGCTCGCGCGCCCGACGCTGATCAGCGTAGAAACCCACCGCCGACTTTACAGGTCGGTCAACACCTCCAATTTGGCACGTAGATGCCGTGGGGGGCCTCCACCCTATCACCGCCACGCCGATCTACACCACTGGACACTGCTTTGGTCACCACCTGGCACAGAGAGTGCGTCGGTTCTCATGCTACTGCAGTGGCTTGGACGAGAGGACGAGAACATGACGGATCAGCCGGATCAGCAGGGTTCCCCACCTTCGCGCCGCATGTTCCTGCACCAGCTTGCTGCCGTGGGTGGCGCCGGGCTGGTGATGGCGGGGCTGGATGCGCTCGGCATGTCCATGGCCTCGGCGCAGACGGCCCCGCCCGCGCTGAGCGGCTCGGGCGCGGGCCGCCGCGTGATGATCCTGGGCGCGGGCGTCGCCGGCATGACCGCGGCCTATGAGCTGTCCAAGCTGGGCTACGACTGCCAGGTCCTGGAAGCGCGCAGCTTCGCCGGCGGGCGCTGCCAAACGGCGCGGGGCGGCTTCGCGTTGACGGAGCTGGGCGGGGAGGAGCAGCGCTGCGCCTTCGACGAGGGGCAGTATATCAACCACGGCCCCTGGCGCATCCCGTTCAACCACCAGTCCACGCTGCACTACACCCGCGAGCTCGGCGTCCCGCTGGAAGTGATGGTCAACGACAACGACGCCTCCTATGCCTACTTCGAGGGCGGGACTGGCCCGCTGGCGGGCAAGCCGGTCCGCCGGGCGGAGGTCGCCGCCGACATGCGCGGCCACACGGCGGAGCTGCTGGCCAAGCTGGTTCGCAAGGGCGCGCTGAATGACGCGATGACGGCAGAGGACCGGGAAGCGTTCACTGCCTACCTGGTGCGTGAGGGCTACCTGTCCGCCAAGGACCTATCCTACTCCGGCGCCGAGGGCCGGGGCTACGACGTTTGGCCCGGCGCCATGACCGTGCCTGGACCGGGAAAACGGGGTGTGCCGCACGGGATGCCGGACCTGTTGCACTCCAAGGCGTGGCGGACGCTGCGCTCCGTCACGGCATTCAGCCAGCAGCGCACGATGTTCCAGCCGGTCGGCGGCATGGACCGGATCGCGCGGGGGTTCGAGGCCAAGGTCGGTCGCCTGATCCGCTACGGCGTCGAGGTGGAGCGCATCGGCCAGGATGCCGACGGGGTGGAGGTCGCCTGGACCGATGCTCAGGGGCAGCGCGGCACGACGAAGGCGGACTACTGCATCTGCACGATCCCGCTTTCCGTCCTGCGCGGCATTGAGGTCGCGGTCCCCGGCCCCTTCAAGCAGGCAATCGCCGGGGTGGCCTATACGCCGGTCGGCAAGATCGGATTGCAGATGCGGCGCCGGTTCTGGGAGGAGGACCACTTCATCTACGGCGGCCACGTTTACACCGACAACGAGGAGATCGGCAGCCTGTCGCTGCCGTCCTGGGGCTGGCAGGGGCAGAAGGGGACGGTGCTCGGCTACTACCAGTTCGACGCCGCGGCGGTGAAGGTCAGCGCCATGACGCCGGGGGAGCGGGCGGAGTTCGCCCTCGCCTTCGGCCAGAAGGTGTTCCCGCAATACCGGGCGTCCTACGAACAGGCGTTCTCGGTCGCCTGGCACCGGGTGGAGCACAGCATGGGTGGCTGGGCGGAGTGGACCGACGAGGGGCGCAAGACCGCCTATCCCGTGCTGTGCGAGCCTGCAGGGCGGCTTTACCTGGCCGGGGAGCACCTGAGCTACCTGACGGGTTGGCAGGCCGGCGCCATCGAGTCCGCCTGGCAGCAGGTGGAGAAGCTGCACCGCCGGGCCAGCGCGTGAGGCGCATCCTGGCCTCGGGGCTGCTCGCGGCGCCGCTGATCG
>CAXTDP010000828.1:0-2766 GCA_964242295.1 uncultured Acetobacteraceae bacterium
TCCGCCGGGCGGGCGGCACGGCGGCGGCAACCCGCTGCGCCTGCCGGCCTTTCGCGTGGCGCTGCTGGCGACGGCCCTGATCCAGGGCGCGCACGCGGCCTATTATGGCTTTGCACCACTGTATTGGCGTTCGCTCGGCATCCCGGACGGGACGATCGGGCTGCTGGTCGCCGAGGGGATCGTGGCGGAGGTCGTGCTGTTCGTTTGGGGGCGGCGGCTGGTGGAGCAGTTGGGTCCGGCGCGGCTGACGGCGCTGGCCGCCGGGCTATCGGCGTTGCGCTGGACGCTGACGGCGTTTGTAACGGCGGTGCCGGCATTGGTAGCGGTGCAGGTGCTGCATGCCGGGACGTTCACATTCCAGCACTGGTCCACGATGCTGGTGCTGCGGACACTGCCGGCGTCGCGGGCCGGGACGGCGCAGGCGCTGATGTCCGCGCTGGGCTTCTCCGCACCGGTGGCGGTGCTGACGTGGGTGGCCGGGCAGGTTTACGGGACGCTGGGCGGGCTGACGTTCCTGGCGATGGCTGTCGTGGGTGGGCTTGGGATGACGGCGGTGCCGGGGCTGCGGCGGCTGCCAAGCCATTCGTGACTGTCTCGGATGAAGGCGGCAACATCATCTGACCGAAGGATGATTTGGGCCAGACGGGTCCGAGACGATGTGCCGGGCCATGTTGCAGCCCGGGTCCTTGCGTGAAGCGGACCTGGGCCGTTGGAACTTGCCTGTACCCGCGGGAGACTGGGTCGGCCCGCGCCATGCAGGCCCTCGACATACCGGCCGGATACGCTGGCCGTCGTTACGCCAGGGAGTGAGCCGACGGCCGCCGGCGCCGGGCCGCCAGCAGGCCAGCCAGTCCGGCGGTGAGCAGCATCAGGGACGCAGGCTCGGGCACGGTAGCCTGCAGGACCAGGGAGGGATCGAGCGCCAGCGGCGAGTCCAGGCGCAACAGGGCGATTTCGTTGTTGTCCGGCACACCCGGCGTGCGGCCAATGCTGAACGGGTAGTTGTTGTCGTTGGCGATCAGGATTGTGCTGGCGTCTATTGGGATGATGTCTTCGATGGTGATGAATGGGAAGGTGAAGACTCCATTCACCGTGCCGTTGCCGCCGACACCGTTCGGGTCGGCAATGTTCAGCAGGTCAGCCACCAGCGTCTTTTGGACATAGCCGTCGGCGTCCACGTCGTTCAGATCAATCAGGTAAACCCGCTTGAATTGCGACGCCGCGCCTTGGTTCTGGTCCCGCTCCAGCACCAGGATCTGGTGGTCGTTGATCGCCACCATGTCGCCAATGGAGTCGGCGGTCGGGTCAGTGCCGTTGTTGTTGCCGTTGGGATCGCCGGCCTTGTAGCTGAAACTGGTGGGCAGGAACGAGTTGGTTGCCGTGTCGAAGACGCTGATGACCCGGCGCAGGCCGGTGCCGTCCCCGGTCAAAGACTTTTCCAGCATGGTGTAAATCCGACTGCCATCGGGGCTGATCGTGAAGGCCTCGAAGCCGCCGGAACTCTGGGCGTTGCTTGCGCCGGCGGGCGGCAGGGCGCTGCCGAGGGAGGGAGTTGGGTAGTCGGGGCTTTGGATCAGCGGGTTGCTTCCGGCTCCGGTCAGGTTCGGCGCCAGCACCGGCGTGGACAGCAGGTGTCCCTGGGCGTCGGTATGGAGCACGAACGGCCCGAACTCGTCGCCGAAGTAGTAAGTGCCGTCCTTGGTGCGGGCGATCCCCTCGATGTCGAAGTCGGAGCCGGTCAGCAGCCGGCCTGCCTGGATGCTCGGCGCGACGGGGACCGTGCCGGTGCCATTGGGGTAGGTGGCCTGGTTGACGACCATGACGAAGCCGGCTTTGTTGTTGGGGTCGCTCAGCGTGGTAAACCAGTTGGTGGACCCGAATGTGGACGGGGCGCCGGTGACGGTGTCCACCGGCGTCACCTGGCCGGTGGCGAAGTCGGGACGAAGCGAGAAGACCCTGAGCAGCAAGTCCGCCGAACTCGACTTGGCGCCGAAGCCGTTGTCGATGATGAAGTTGAACGTGCCGGGAACCGGGCCGGGGATGACGCCTGAGAAGCCCTGAACGCTCTGCTCATTCACGAACGGGACTGGGACGCCATTGGTGCTGCCGGTGATGAATTGGTCCGATGTCAGGCCGGGCGCGAAGGTGTCGGCCGGAAGCACGGCCCGCCCGAGCAGGACCGTGGCCCCGGCCGGCGCTGCGGCTGTCAGCAGGGCGATGAATGCAGCGGCAGGGGAGCTTCGGAACATCGGTCAGGCCTCCAGGGAGCGAGGCCAGTTACCCTGGCCACATAGGCCTGCTAAGAAGCACGCAACTTCGTTGCGCTGCGTGACGCTTGTAAGAAGTTCGTTAGGCCAGCTTGAACGCATCAGGGATTGGCAGCCTGGCGTTCTTCTTACCAGAGATGCGGTGAAGGCGATCCGCATCGCCCAGGCAGGTGACGGCCCCGAAGGCATCCACATAGCCGCGGGCTGCGGCGCAACTGGCCCGGCCCCGTTCACGCCGGCTGCGAACAACGGCAGGATGGCCGCAGCGCACGTTGCAGCGCCGCCCCGAACGCAAGGACCTGCCAATGTCCACAGCCATCCTCTGGCCGGTCCTCGCCCATGTCGGGCTCATCTTCTTTCTGTATGCCTGGCTGAGCTTCGCGCGCATCCGGGCGGTGCAGGCGGGCCGTGTGCAATATGGCTGCTTTGAGTTCGGGCGCGACGAGCCGCCGGACATCGCGCGGATCACCCGCAACCTGGGCAACCAGTTCGAGCTGCC